>DATCRE010000423.1:0-3376 GCA_036569145.1 Cyclobacteriaceae bacterium | reverse complement strand
ACTACAGCACTAAGTTTTTTTCTTGGCATTTACGCGTTGCGTCATTTGCCATTTATTGATTTCAGACCGTACAAGATTGGTAAGAATATCCATCAACAAATGCAGCCCCAGGAACAACCTGACATAGAATACATTTTTGTAAAAGACGGTAAAGAAGTTCGCTCTAAAAAATTCCTGGCTGAAGCTGATGGTTATAAATACAAAGACTCTGAAGTTTTAAATGCGGATAAAACATTAGCAAAAATTACTGACTACGCTGTTACCAGTGTTGATGGTGAAGATGTAACACAAAGCACTTTTGAAGGCAATAAATTATTATTCATTATTTATGATGTAAGGCTGGCGTCTGTTAGTAACATTGATAAGATCAAAGAGCTTGTAAAAAATCTGGATGGCAAGGTAGACATGATGGTGCTTACAGCATCAAGTGCTGAACAGTTTGAGAATTTTCGTCATGAATATCAATTGGCAGTTCCTTATTTCTTTGCCGATGCAACAGTGTTAAAAACAATCATCAGGTCTAACCCTGGTATTGCGCTTTGGAAAGATGGCACTGTTATTAACATGTGGCATCACAACGATACTCCTACGGCAGCAGAAGTTTTAAACAACTTGAAATAGATCCATGAAGATATTTCTGATTGGCATGCCGGGTTCGGGCAAAACTACAGTTGGCAGATCATTAGCGCTGATGCTGAACTTACCTTTCGTTGATCTGGATCATGAAATTGAAAAGAAAGAAGGACGTTTGATTAAAGATATTTTCGGCCTTTCAGGAGAAGCTTACTTTCGCGAAGTTGAATCGAAGGCATTAAAAGAGATTGCTTTGTCATCTATGGATTGTGTCATCGCTACTGGTGGAGGAGCTCCCTGCTTTCATGATGGTATTTCTATTATTAACAATCATGGCATCAGTATCTTTCTGGATGTCTCCATTGATGAACTTATATCGCGCGTTGAGAATAACAAAGACAGACCACTGTTGCAATCAGCAGATAAAGCAGAACTGAAAAACAGACTTGAGGGCATTCGTAAAAATCGTCTCGCTTGTTATCAACTTGCCACCTGCACTGTTACTACTGACGATAATGTTGATTCTATCATCAACAAAATTAATCAGCTCTCTAAAAAGTAAAGCCAAAAGTAAAGATGCCTCTTGTAAGATTGTTAGTAATGGCAACCGTAGGAGATTCAGCGCTATTTTGCATTGTATACGGCGAATAGATTCCCTTGCTCTTACTGGAAATGAGCGCGAAGTCAACAGAGAACTTTTTTGTTTTAATGCCAACACCACCGCTGATTGATGTGATAGTGTTGTCAACATCAAACTCTGATTTATAAGTATTGGCTTGTACATTATAACCTCCGCGTAACCTGAAAATAGAATAACGACCTTCAAACCCCAGGCGATAATTCAATACTCTTCTGTAAATCGATTTGATTTCATTGTTGGTATCAGAATATGAAATACCTGAAGTAGTAGTGCTGTATGTCGCCCCTGAGAAATTCATAGTTTCTATATCGCCTGTAACAAGGCCATACTTGGAAATAAATGCAAGACCTGCACTTAATTTAGAAGGTGTAACAAGCGAGTAGTCAGATTTTATAATGTCTGTGTATTGATATCCGTTGTCACTTGAATTCACCCACGTTGAAGCCATATCAGCACTCCATGATTCAGAAAGCTGATACAGTGTAGGTGTAGTATAAGAAAGACCTACTTGTAAAAAGTTAATTGGTCTGACAATAGTACCCAATGTGAAATTTGCACCAGATCCCTTTATGCTCAGGTTTTCATTGGTCACAAAGTTTTTAACGTAAGGATCAGTAGTATAGCTTTCTTGAAATACTTTGGATGACTTATAATTTAAAGAAGAAATTCCCAGGCCTGCTCCAAAAAAGAACATGTCATTAATGTTTGCTCCGTAAGAAATGTTCCATTGATTGGTTGCACCCTTTAGCTGTACGTTTTCGCGTTGGTCAGGATAAGAATCTGATTTGAGATTGCTATAATATCCCGCAGGATATCCACCACCCGCCGGGTAGTAACTAAACAGATAGTTATTATAACCAAGTCCTGTTATTGTATTAAACTGATCGCCACCATAGGCAAATTGTGCAGTGTCATAGCCATTGCTATTAGAAGTACCAGTAAAAGAATCTATTATGGAGTTTTTACTGTTGTGGCCGTGATAAGTAAATGATTGGTTGAAATCATTTACCCGGTTGAAAGTAATACCAAAAGAGCCTCCTAAAAATCCTTTGCAATCACATTTTCTCGTGCCGTTAAATACAGCGCTAAACCCAGGAATATTCAGATTAGTTTTATTTTCTGAATCGTTATAGCCAAAGTAGGTTGTATTGGTTTTGAGAGAATAAAAGCCTGTGCTTAACGTAATTTCAGATCTGTTATACATACCAAGTCCTGCAGGGTTGGATAGGGATGAACTATAGTCTCCACCCAAAGCAATTTGTGAACCACCCATTGCTTGTATTCTGGCGCTTCCTCCTGGTGTTACTCTGCTAAAAACTCCAGCGGATTCAGCGTAAGACTGGGCTTGAAGTTTGTAACCAAAAGACAATAGTAGAGTTACGAGGGCTGCCCCTGCGATTTTTGATTTCATAAAATTGTTGATTTTGATTCTTTAACTATCGGCCTCTGTGACCACCGCCGCCACCTCCTGAGTGACCGCCACCACCACCGAAACTTCCGCCTCCACCGCCACCAAAGCTTCCACTGGAACGACTGCCACCACCAAAGCCTCCGCCACCAAAACCAGAAGAGTGTGAAGGAGTACTTGAATTGTAAAAGCTACTCTGGCGAGTACCACTGGAAGAGTTGTTACTGCTGTTATTCCAGCCACTCCAACCTCTTGAAGTTGAATTTTGTTGCTGAGATCTCCAGCCTCTGTTATAGTAATCGGCTTGATTTTGAGTTGAGGTAGTAGCTACACGACCACCTGTATTCACTGAACTGTTTGTGCTACTTACAGCATTGCTTCTTCCTCGTCCGTAAGAGTCTGCAGTATAGTTGCTGTTATTATAGAGATTAGTGCCACCTCGTGATGGCCTTGCACCAGTTACAACTCGTCTTCCATAGCTATCGCTATTGTTGACAACAACAACATTGCTGGTTGGATAATAATAATTATTCCAGAAACTTGATCCCCATCCACCGCCATAATAGCTACCATAACCATATCCAAAGTAGCTTCCATAATAAGGATTCATGCCGTAGTAATAAGGATAACCAAATCCGAAACTTAAGCTAAGTCCGCTGCCATAACCGTAACCCCAACCTGAGCCGTAATTACCATAATTCCAGGGATTGTAATTGCTATAACCTCCATAGTATGCGCTACTGTATGAGCCCATA
>DATCRE010000422.1:0-5623 GCA_036569145.1 Cyclobacteriaceae bacterium | reverse complement strand
CTTTGATAACTCCGAGGGTCTTTGACTCGATACCAAGAGTGAGAGGCCAAACTTTCTTCCTTCTCGGGCAACTCGTTCGAAGATCTTTTTAGCTATTGATTCTCGATCATTCTTGTTTTTCTCTGGAATATAATTCTGCGCCTCTTCAAGCACTATCACGATTGGTAGTTTTCCTCTTTCGGCATCGGTAAACCTGGATACAAAATCCAATATTAATCTTCCAATTAAACCCGTGGCTGTTTCTAACACCTCTCCGGGTAAGAGCGACATATCGATTATTGTGACTTGGCTTGATCGGGAAGTATCTAATTTCTCATTTTGATCTTTTGTTCCCTGGGCGCGAAAGTATTCAGTGAATACATCCGAGTCAGTTTCTTGATAAATCTTAAAGTAATCTCCAAAAATGAATGATAAAAATTTAGCTAGAGCTTCAGGAATTTCGGTTTCGCTATTCAAAATAAGTGGTTGAGAAATTCTATCGTCTGATAAATAGGATTGGAGTCGTAGCCTTAATGTCGAGACAAATTCGCGAATTCTGTTTGCTGAATTTTCATTTTCGAGAATAGCTTCGTCAAAATACTTTTCAAGTAGCTCACCAAAATTGAAGTATATCGGCAAATCAATATTTCTCTCCTGCGACACTTCGAGACTCTTAACGGAAGCATAGTATTGTTGAAGCTGTGATCGGATAGTTGTACTACAGCTTGTCAATACATTGGAACTAACACTTCCGTTAACGTACTGCCCTGGTTTCGAAAGATTACTCTTCTCACCAAGGAGTTTATTTAGTTCAGATAAAAGTTGAGTCTTATCAAAATCCGTCTGCAAAGCCGTTAGCTCAGTAACAAATGAATTCAATTCTGAGAAAATCGTATTCTTAATCTTGAAATCATTTGCATCGCACTCGCCAATAATCGTCTCAAGTCGTGATAAGAATGGCTGCGGAATTAAATGAGTGGCAGTTGCTGAGGTTTGATTTTTTGCAAGAGATAAGGCCCTCTTTAGTACTGGCGCCTGGGTTCCTGCTGTGGGTTCGAAAAGGTAATCGAAGTCGGCAAAATTCATGAACCAGAATGGAACTTTCAGTCCAGTCTTGTCTATGTGGAATGGATTAACAAGTTTAAGCTCTTTGTATGGTTTTGCAGGAGTTCCCTGAAATGCAGACTTGTACTCTCCATTGGTATCGAATATTATGAAGTGGGCATTTTTTAGCCTTTTACCGTTGTAATCATAGGCGAACAAACTTTGAATAACGGATGTTACAGTGCATGATTTACCTGATCCAGTATTTCCTAAAATAGCTGCATGTTTACCAAAAAATTTATCAGGGTTAATTTTGATCTCGTAGTCTGGAAAAGCCGGAGACGTGCCTACTGGCAAGAAATAGTCTCTTTCAAAATCAACATCTTTCTTTTCTTTCTGGTCAAATATATTATCTAAGTCTTCTTTCGTAACATACCAAACAGGGTTATCCAAAATAGGATAGTTGTAGACTCCTTGAATATATTTTCTTTCTGAGTTGATTGTTCCAATCATTGTTGCCACCAAATACCTGGCACTACTTGTCAGAAAAATTGCGTCCTTATCACTTCCCAGTTCAGTTTCATCAATTGCACGTACTCTTGTAACTAACGCGACAATTCTCTCCGGACCAATGGGTATTACGATATATGAATTAATCCTGGCAACTTCGTAAATATCCTCATAGCCACTTTTGTAGAGGCTTTTCAAATCATCATCTAACTTGATGGAAACTCTAAAGCTATCAACAGAAATTATTCTGCCTATCTTCCTTTCGTTAGTCATTCGTTAGAGGTTCTTGAGGTTTGAAGTACTCGTTTAAGGTTCTGGCAACTTTCACATTGTTGTCAATGCCATTGAAATCTGGCATCAGCGTATCCGCCAAGGTCAGAAAATCTCCAAAGAATGAACCTTGCAGAATTATGATTCTGGAGTCGTTTAGATCCTTTATCCTTTGAATCGAGGCATTGTCGGTTCCTTTGAAATCGATAATTACCAAAGTAAAAGTTGGGTTCGATAGGGCTTGGAAAATAATGTCGTTGAAGTGCTCATCAGCGAATGCGTAGCCGACCGTGACCAGTAAGGATTGAGATTGCGTAATGGTGGATGCAAATTGCCTGAACAACTCAGAATAAGGCAGGTCAAGTGTATAGGATTTCTTGACAGCTGATGGATAAACAATTATTTCTCCATTTTTCTTAAGCTCGGTTATAAGCTTCAACGGCATCTCCTCTATGCCATACAAGTTATTGGCGTCCCTCTTTTCTGAGTTGACCCAAGAAAGGGAACCATGCAGTTTAAAGTATCTTACAACTTTTTCTATGCGTTGGACTTTCCCAGAAGTTGTGGATCCTGGATAAAAAAGATCAAACTCAAAAGTTTCTGGCTTGAAGTATCGTTTATGAAAGCCTGCAAAGCCATCAATATAATGAACCCCGAGACGATCAAAGGCGTATTCAAATGCCAGATCGTAATTTGCCGTAAATATGTTTGCCCTGCGTAGATTCAAGGGCCGTTGCAAAAGTGCCCTAATGAATTTCTCGTGAAAGATATATTTGTCCTCGTTCTTCAATAAAGTGGCATGTTGCTTTTGTTGTTCAAAAGTGCTTGCATCTTTTGCTTTAACAAGCCATTCAGGAGTTGTCCTGGCCTCAACGTCACACACAGAAAATAGGCCTTCCTTAATTGTAACAATCAAATTTTTGATCTTGTCTGACCTTTCTAATCCAGTGTTTTCGTCAAGGAGGTAGTCTTTTGCTATCAGGTAATTAAGAATCCTCTCAAATTCCACGGCTATCTCCTTTGATTGAGAGTCTCTGATTATTTCGTCCTGTACTAAAAATGTCCAGCTATTTTCTGCTGTATATAAATGACTCGTTTCATCCACTTTTCCTGTAGTTTCTTTTAGAAACTTGGCTTGAATTTTCTTTACAACCGAAATAAATTCTTCATAGATCGGGTTTGCTGTCGTACTCTTTTCCTTGATATATTTTTCCACCTCCACAGGGAAGTTTCGAATGGCAACAGCACCAAGATGAATCGAACTGCCAGACCCAAAGAGGAAACTCACATTGTCAAGTTCCAGGTAGTTCTTTAGCAAGAGCTTTATTTTCTCAACAGCTTTTCCTTGTTCTTCTCCGTCCTTGCTCCATTCTGGCAACTTGTCGATGCTACCTACATAGATTTTGTTTTTGTCCTTGTCGAATAACGATTGCATAGATGGGGTCTATTTTAGTTGCACAATTTCCAACAGCTTATCATAGCTGCTAACTTTTTCAAACTTTATTACTCCGCCACTAATCGAATCAAAATGTTTTTCGGCACAGTGAAGCTTGAGCTTCTCTATTTCGCGCAAATCCATATCTGAATCTGTGCCTTTTGTCTCTGCAACGAAGTAGATATGCCTTACTTTATCTTTATCAAATACAATTGCCCAGTCTGGGCTATAGTTTGCAACGGGTGTTGTAATGTAAAAGCTCTTTGGTAGTTTGGCGTAGACAACAACCTCTACACTATTTTCCAGGGCTTTCGCAAAATTTGCCTCAACCTTGGAGTCTGAAGTTAGATAGTCGTAAATATGTTTTTTTAGAAGTTCAGATTGACGAAGAGCGTACTTGTCGTTTGTAAATACTGTTTTTGCGTCATGTCTTTCTTCTACCTTATGATAAACAATGTTGTTAATAATGAGACTTGCCTTTACCTCGTTGATGAGTTTACTTGACTTAGAAATAAACTCTTCAGGATTTCTGCGGATTAACAAGAATTTCTCTTCGTTGATAGATTTCAAAATATCAACGATTGTACGTCTCGTCAAATTGGTTAACCGCTCAATCTCACCCACAACATCATAAACAGTGTTTGTATAGAGGTCCTTGTTTAGCTTTAGGTTTTGCCTTGAAGACTCCTTTACAAGTTCACCCTTCTTCATTTGCTCTTTAGTGCCGTCCTGAAGTTCACCAGTTTTCACTTCATATACTTGATCACTAATATGCAGATTCGCATTTATCCGGATTTTACTATCTCTTATTAATTGCTCGGTATTAAACTGAACTTCATAGATGGTCTTAAAACTTATTTTATTCCAAAGTTCTTGGAACTCCTTTTTCTTGAAGTTTGGATTAACATTTAACACAATAGTTTGGCGCTCATCTTCTGGCTTGAATGACTCTCCGGTATATATTGATTGCAGAAGTTTCCCTACCGATTCTCTGAACGGTTCCAAATTTTCCGGCAGCGGTATTTTATTTTGCTCGATCAACTCTCTTCCAGTTGGCGTTATTTTGTCGTTGTCATCAATAACGTCATGCTTGTAGAGCAATTTATTGAGCTTCTTAGCATCCTCCTCAGTAACTCGATGTTGTTCACCTTTTTCGTTCTTTATCACTTTACCTACAAAGTATTCTACATCTGCTTTCTGAGGACGGTCTTTGAGTGTAGCTGCTATTTCAGTTTGTAAACCTTTAGCAAATGCCTCATAGCTTTCAGATGCAATGACGGTGAGTTTATTTATCTCGTGTACTTGGTCACCTACCATTTCAAAATCGAGACGGTTTCCGTTTCTGTTAACACATAGACGCATACCCCGACCAACTTCCTGTCTTCTGCGAGTCTGGCTTCCGGTCTCTGAATTTTTCAAGGCACATATCTGAAATACATTTGGATTATCCCAACCTTCTTTTAGTGCAGAGTGTGAGAATAGAAAACGGGTTGGCTCGTCAAAACTCAATAACCGTTCTTTATCCTTCATGATAAGATCATAGGCTGAAATGTCATCAGATTCTTCACTTCCGCGTTTTACAGTTGGGTCAACCGACTTACCTTTTTTGTCAATAGAGAAATAGCCCTCATGTATTTTGTGGGCATCGTCTCTTTTGAGGTATTCGCTATAGTTGGTAGGCATGTATCCTCTATGAACCTGACTTGGGTCTGTGTCCTTTAGGTAGTCGTTGTACTCCTGTTGGAATAGGTCGAAGAAGTCACTACGAACATTGTTGTACTCTTCTTCGAAAATTTTGGCGTATTCTCCCAGGGCCTGTTGACCTGCGTCATCATACACTCGGTATTTCTCAACAGAATCAATGAAGAAAAGAGATAGGACTTTAATTCCTTTTTCAAAGAGTTGCTTTTCCTTTTGCAGATGTGACAAGATGGTTTCTCTAATCTGAACTCTTCGAAAGGCATTCTCATCTTTGTCGTTTAGAATATCACCAGGGGCAATATCGATACCTCCAATTACTACCTTATTGAGATAGCCATTTATCTCTGTGATCGTTTGATTTTTGTATGCAGGAATGTTTCCTGATAGCTCATGTAGGTTGGCACCTTCACTTAATTTCTGGCGCACTTTCTTAACCCCTGTACCCACTCGCTTCTCAAACTCCACCACAGCAAAGGGTGGTTTCGTGGTGCTGAGACTAATTTGTTCTAGATACAAATATCCCGTTGTGCCGGTGGAGCCTTTTAAGTTAATGCCCTTCACCTGGATCTTCTTGACAAGACGCTTGTTGTACGCGTCCAATGCATCCAACCGAAATACCTTGTTATATTCTACTTTGTGTGTTGCAGAATATCGAAGAGTAAACAAAGGATTGAAGTCCTGCAT
>DATCRE010000421.1:0-2341 GCA_036569145.1 Cyclobacteriaceae bacterium | reverse complement strand
CACCTGAACGAGTATACTTTTTACCCATCGTTTTATACTCGTGTTGCTTGGCATGCGTGCGATAACTTTCAACGACTGCCAGGTGTATACCTTGAGCTTCACAAGTATTTATAAGATCAACAATGCGATCACGGAAGTAGGGATGAAGAGCATTAAGCTCAATGATCATCGGCATGGTGCCGCGATCTTTTCCATAAGTAAAATTTTCAACAGTCTTCCATTTCTTCCATGCATCAGCGGTATCTATTTCAATAACAGTGGCAGGGGCTTCTACTACCTGAAGAGCCTGAATGGAAACTTGAGACAAAGTATCAGTTACTGTTTTTTCAATGTTCAGCTCAGCATGTCTGCGGCAATCGAATGGAGCGAAGAGACGATCCATCTGACCATAAGCGGTCGACAGACTTAGCGTTAATGCTGAGAAAAGCAAAATGATAGACTTTAAAACTATTCGCATTACTTTCCAAAATGATGGGACGCAAAAATAAGATATTCAATTGACTAATTAAAATTAAGAGATTATGAACATATTGATTGACTTACAATTCTCCGGGCATCAAAAAGCCAATCCCAACGAAGAGATTGGCTTTAGGTAACTATAAAGTTTAGGCTATATTAAACATGAATGTGGGGTGCACCTGCCAGTATTTCCCTATTGGCATATTGGGCAAAACGTTCAAAATTCTTCAAAAAGGCATCGGCCAGGTGGTTAGCTGCGTGATCGTAAGCCTCCTTGTCAGCCCATGTATTTCGTGGATTCAGAACCTCGTCTGATACATTTCTGCAATGCTTAGGCATGGCCACACCAAATACGTCATGGTTTTCATAATAGGTGTGATTCAAATCGCCATTTAAAGCTGCTGTTATCAATGCCCTGGTAGTGGAGAGGCTCATTCTCTTACCAACACCATATCCACCGCCAGACCAGCCTGTATTAACCAGCCATACGTTTACATTGGCAGCTTTCATTTTCTTGCTCAGCATTTCTGCATAACGTGTAGGATGCAATGGCATGAATGGTGCGCCAAAGCATGCCGAGAATGTCATGGTTGGTTCTGTTATGCCTTCTTCGGTGCCGGCAACTTTAGCAGTATAGCCAGAAATAAAATGGAAAGCAGCTTGCCCCGGAGTTAACTTAGAAATAGGAGGTAGCACACCGTATGCATCGCACGTGAGGAAGAAAATGTTTTTTGGATTTCGGCCAAGTGAAGGAACAGCGATGTTAGGAATGTAGTGTATAGGATAGCTTACTCTTGTATTTTCGGTCTTGGCCTTGCTGGTATAGTCTACTATCTGCGAATCTTTTTTGAAGACAATATTTTCAAGTAAAGCGCCTTCTTTAATGGCGTTGAATATTTCGGGTTCTTTGCTTTCTGACAGATCAATTGTCTTGGCATAACATCCACCTTCAAAATTGAAGATCACATCGTCGAATGTCCAGCCATGTTCATCATCACCAATAAGTTGCCTGTGAGGATCTGCGGATAATGTTGTTTTACCTGTACCCGATAGTCCAAAGAAAATAGCAGTATCGCCACGCTCACCTATGTTTGCTGAGCAGTGCATAGCCAATACATCTTTCTGATGGGGAAGAATAAAATTCAATGCGGTGAAAATACCTTTCTTTATTTCACCCGTATAGCCACTTCCACCAATGAGAATTATCTTTCTTGTAAAATCAAGAATGGAAAAGTTAGATTGTCGCGTTCCATCTTCTTCAGGATTGGCTTTGAAGCTTGGGATGTTAATCACTAACCATTCAGGAGAGAAATTGTGTAGCTCTTCTTCTGTAGGCCTTAAAAACATGTTGTGAACAAACAGGTTAGACCATGCTAATTCTGTGATCACTCTAACATTCATGCGATAACGCGGATCAGCACATGCATAAACATCGCGAACAAAGAATTCCTTACCATTGAGGTAAGCAATCATTTTCTGATAGAGCTTTTCAAATTTTGTAGAATCAAATGGAATGTTGAATGTGCTCCACCAAACAGATTTTTCTGTGATGGCATCACGAACTGTGAATTTGTCTTTAGGAGATCGACCTGTAAAGGCACCAGTATCAATAGCCAGGGCACCTGTGTTTGTGATGATTGCCTGTTCAGATTTTATGGCAATGTCTTGAAGTTGTTGGGGTGTTAAATTCCAGTGGGCGTGACCTTGGGCAATACCCAATGGCACAACAGAGCCCCGGACTGGTCTCTTTCCGGATTCTATCATCTCTCAGTTTGGTTAATGTAAGGCAAATATAAAGTAAAAAATGTTACTTTTGACGCCTTTCAAACGATTGCAAATGGTATTTTGTATTTAAGCTGTTAACCAATTTTAATTTGGTAAA
>DATCRE010000420.1:0-9804 GCA_036569145.1 Cyclobacteriaceae bacterium | reverse complement strand
ATAAAAACATTATTATCCTGGTAGTACTCAAATATGATTGTATTATCTGTTTGAACCACTTCTCTGTCTTTCGATGAACAAAGCGTAGCCAGTTCTTTATCAAAGACATCAAATACTGTTTTTCCCTATAACGGTTCGTGCTGAATGTTTCTGTTTTTAAATTTATCACTAACAAAATGATATCTTCCATTCATATCTTTTGTATAGAACAAGAGTGGCGAATTGTTGGTGATGGAAGAAAGTTGTTCATCATTATCCATCAATGCTGTAATCACTTTCTTTAGATTTGTTATATCAGTCTCAATCGCCATGAAACCCGTCACTTCATCTATTTCGTTTTTTAGTGGCTTTACTTCAATATCAAACCAATGTTTTTCGCCGCTTTTTGTGTAGCCGACAAGCTCTGTTTTAAAGCCTTCTCTCGATGCTATTTTTCGTCGCATGTAACCAATCTTCTCAACATCAGTTTCAGTGCCTTGAAGACATGAAAACATTTTTTTTCCAATGAGTTCAGCAGGAGTGTATCCCGTTATTTTTACAAAGCCTTCATTTATCCAGGTTATAATCTCATCGGTATCGAAGAAAACTACCGCATGACCAGTATGCTGTGCGATAAGTGATAATTTTTTAAACTCTTCTTCAGTTCTCCTCATCGAAGTAACATCAACAGTAATTCCTGTAACACGATCGGGCTCACCGTCTTTTAGTATCACCGAAATATTTTCTTTCAACCAAACCGTGCGATTATCTGCTGATATCATCCGATAAATAATCTGGCAACCTTGCTTGTTTCTTACTGCATCCATGAAAAGGGAATATGCACGTTCACGGTCTTCAGGATGTACATGTTTTATCCAGAAGTCAGGATCTGTCATCCATTCAGAAACTGGATAACCTAATATTTTTACGGCCTGGTCGCTAACGAAATTCAATGCCAGAGTTTTAGCATCGGCTTCCCAAACAATGCCATCAATGTTATTGATAATGAATTCAAATTTTTTACGTGAAGCTTCTATTTCGTATTCAACACGTTTCCGCTCTGTAATATCCTGGTAGTATACAAACAGACCTGAAGCCATCGGGTAAGCATGTACTTCAAGTTTTTTTTCAGGATTGTTAAAATCGACCGTTTCAAAATGCACCGCTTTTCTTTTCTTCATAGCCAAACGGTATTCTGTACTGGCCTCCATGGAATTAAGTTGAGGAAAAAACTCCCAGATATTTTTATCCAATAAGGTATTGGCAGAACAACCTGCCAACGCGCAGAACTGTGAATTTACAAGCTTAAAATTCCAATTTGCATCGAGCACAAAAAAACCATCTGTAATAGAATTAAGTATGTTAAGAATGATGGTTTCTTTCTCTTCAAGCTCTTTACTAAATTTCTTGCGATCAGCTTTTTGTATTTTCAGAAGTCGGTTGGCAGACTTTCTTTTTTCTGCATTGATGGAGATTTTATATCCTGTTATGATTACTATTTTATTTCGATTAACAACTAAAGTTTGTTTATAAAATTGCAGTGCTATTTTTTTATCGGTCTTTGTTTTTACCTCGGCTTTAAATGAACTCTTTTTATCTCTTTTGAAAAGGGTAAGAACTTCATGGTTTTTCCACTCATGAGCAGTGAATCCAAATAGCTGACGAGCTGTCTTATTAACTTTGAGTAAATGACCGGTGGTATCAACCATCCACATAGGAAGAGGGGCCGTGGCAAAAATATCCGGCACGTATTGCCTGGTTTTATGTACCATCATCAAAAAAGATTAAGATTCAATATAACGGTATATAAAGTAGAAACTAAGCGTATAATTACTTAGGTATTCATACTTAGAGCCTCAAAAATACAATGACACAGAAATACTGGAGCAACACAATTGCTTAGTTGATTTTGGCAATCATGAAGAGGCAAAAGATAGAAGAATTTTTATTGCTGCTTACTCGATAAATCTTGAGATGATATCAAGACTTGGTATCATACAACTCTCTTGTTTGCCAAAGAGTTTGTATCTGTTTCTGGCTATTAAATTATAAACGGGATCGCGAAGAAATTTAGGAATGATAATAAATCCGTAGAACAAAGGCCATGCATCAGAAAGGTATCGGGCTATCTCTAAAACTGCACGGCTTCGCTCGTAGCTTTTATTATTACGAATCAATATGATAGTTTGCCCCGTCGAAGAGGTATTCAATCCATAGCTACTTGTAATGTTCCTACCAAATTCAGATTGTAGAGAAGCAAATTTGAATCTTGCTTTTAAATCTCTCTTAATTATGAATTGCACCGCTCCCTGGCAGAGATTACATACTCCATCAAACAAAACAATATCATGTTGAGAATGGATGCTACCTATCGAAGGATCTGCACCCATCCTTTAATGAATTTAGTACTCTTTGAAGGATTAACTACATCGAATTTAACTTCAGCTACGTAGTAATAAACCCCTTGCGATAGTTCATGACCTTGACTATCATTTCCATTCCAGTTAATGTAAATGGTATTCTCTTCGCTATCACTCGCTCCCTGATAACTGTATACTTCATTTCCCCACCTGTTGTAAACACGGAATGAAACATGTTGAACAAAGCGTGCGCACTTGTCTGAGCTAAGATCAGGAAAACCACATGGTTTTGGATCTTGTTCACTCGGAATAGGTATGTTACCATAAGCACTAAACAAGTTATCACAATCCTGATCTGGTGTAAATACATTAGGCAGCACGTATTGAGGACAGTTGTCAATACAAATTTCATCACTGAATTCACTAACATTATTCGATCTGTCGATCGCTGCAATTTTGTAGCAACCTTTAAAAGATGTAGTCAGTGTGTCAGTATAAAAAGTATCTCTTACAATAATCTCTTTGAAATTATTATCCAGGATAGGCGTAAAAGGAGCCCCTACAGTGCTGGAGTAATAAATCTTATAACCATAAATATCTTTTCTACAATCTGCATCTTCAGGTTTATTCCAGCTTAGCGTATTGGTATAAAGATTAGTATTACAAGCTACCGTACTTCTATAGGTTTCGCAATCCTGGAACCCAACACGAATTGGTGTGGGTGGTTTACATGGTGGTATGCTATCACCTGGTTGTGCACATATTATCTCTGAATAATTTTCCAGAACGGCAGGCATGGTAGGGAAAGAAATCAAGGCAGCCGGATTATATCCATACGTACCTCTTGTCATCACGCGGTAGCAATATGTTTTTGTATCATCGAGTGGACCATTATCGAGATATGTAAAACCACTTGTTCTTACATTCACACTATCTATAAGTATAAGGTCACCTTCTTTTGAATTTTCAGGGCCTCTGAAAATCAAATGATACTTAGAGGAATCTGAGTCGTTAGACCATGGAACTGTCGCGCTCCAGCTAAGCGAGATTTTACCAACCTGAGATTGTGTTTCAAGTCTCACAGAAGATGCCACCGCAGATGTATCGACAATCGTACTGTTATCATACGAAACCACTACATAGTGATAGATATTTTCTGCTGTGTTCAACTGTGAATCTATAAACGACAAACTAGTTCCCTGATACACTGGTGTTGCACCTACTGCGCCTGTGAAACCAACGCCTCTATAAACTTTATAATTGTCGGCTGTTGAGCCTGCCTTTACAACCCATGCCACACTAATCTTTCCATTCGTGCTACTGGTTGTATCAACGGACACCTTTGTAATTACCGGAGCATCTAATTCGAAAGGACCAACGCATTGCTCTTCTGAAACATAACTCTCGGCTCCACCAGTTTTATCCGCAGGAAATACAGCGACAAGTCTGTAACAATAGTAGGCACCTGGCGCAAGATTTTTATCGGTATAAGAAGTAACGGCACCGTTCACGTCTTTTAAACTAACAACTCCAACAAGTTGATAGCCCAGGTCGGGCATACCCGTTACACAAGAGTCTAAGGCGTAACTCATCCTGTCAATACGCCTCCATATCTGCATTGATTCAGCCTCTGCGTTGTAAACATATTGTTGCCATTTCAATACGGCCTGACGCTTGACTGCATTTAAGGTTACACTGCTCCACTTAGGTGCAGGCGCAACTACTTTAATAGACCATGTTTGAAATGATGCCAGTCTGAGCGGCGCGTCATCGGTGATTTTGAACGTTACGGTATAAGGTCTCTCCCTGATGTGAGCCCCTACTGTTTGCCAGGAGAAGTGACCTGTAGCTGGTGTATTTTGGAAAACAGCTGGATCTGGAGTAAAGGTTGCTGGCGAAGGTATCAATATTACAGGACTGGCCTTGCTATCTATGATCTGTGAAAAAGCTTCAATCTTAACTTTATCTCCAGTGTCAGAATCAAGACCTGTAACATACACATCGAGTTTCGTACCGGCAACAATACAAGTATCTTTGGGTGCTTTTAATACTGGGCGCTTGTCTTTACAGTCGTCGGCAATGATTATTTGCATATCACGTCTGACAAAACCTTGTCTTACATATTTACCGCCCGGCTTCTTTTTCCATTCGATAACAATGAATGCTATGTTATACTCACCTACTACTTTGGGGCAGTCCCATGTAACCAAACCTGTCTTGGCATTAATAGAAAAGTAGGCAGGCTTTGATTTATCTTCTGTAAGACCACCGCCTATTGATGCAGGGCTTCGGTAATTAACAACGGTGGTTTGCCTGTCCATATAAGGAACAACGAGTTCAAAAGACAAACTATCCGATGGATCAGGATCATAAGCTCCAGGATCATGATACCATGTAAGACCTACGCACCCTCTGTCAATGGGAGGAACAGATAGCACTGGTGAGTTATTATCACCATAATAAGGATCAATAACAATTTTTGTTTCAATGTAGAAGGGAGTTTCAACGGAGTTATCCATGTTTAAAACACCTTCGTTACGATTAGCTTCAATGTAACTAATGACAAAGGTTCCTGGCCCAGCATAAGTGTAAGGAATAGTATCTACTACAACTGAAATACTACCGTCAGGATTAAATTCAGTATTTACTACACCTGGACTTTCATCCAGATTCTTTGTTTTACCATCACCAAAACTCAGAACACCACTGTTGTCGTGAGAGAATGGAACATTTGTGCCTTTACCAAGTGACTTCGTATAAATTCTTACAATAATGTTATACGATCTCCCACCTAATGATTGTACAGTAATATCGCCAGCCCTAAGGTGAGTGGCTTGAGAAGAAAATGTAACGACTGTCATTAAAACAGTCATTAACATAAATGCTTTTATAAAAACTTTATTGCGTAAAGTACTTCTATCCATGCTCTTCATTTTGTATTGCCTCAGCAACTATCAACAGTAAATATGGCGAATAGGTTACAATATAAAAACCTTATTACCGGATGCTAAAGGTGATACATTGTTAACGTAAAACACAGTGAATTTTATATAAAAAGCCATTTAAACAAAGAAGAAAACAGATAAAAAAGCTTAATCTATCCACTTCATTCATTAAATTCGGGGGCACCTAAACCAACCTGCAACCAACCCAATGAAGCCAGACCCTACACCCATGGTGGAAATATTGCGCAGACGCCAACAACAAATCCAAAAAATTATTCGTCAGATGAAGGACGATAAATTAAACAGCAGCACTGTTTATCGCAATCTGGAAACGGAGTTAGAATCGTTAAAGAGTAAACTCACAGAGCCTGCTCTTCAAAACGGTAAATAAAGTTTCTTCAGCTCTTTCAACTTAGTATTTTATGCAGAAGTTCAGGTATTTTGAGCCTGAATAGCTAATGAATATATGCGAGTTGTAAGTGAAATACCCCATCAGGATTGTAAAATCACCATTTTCTCATGGAATAACCGTTACCTTTTAAAGTTTGAACAGGGATTTATGGAGCAGACGTATAAGATAAACCAATATGATATAGCTGCTGAAAGTGAACTTAACACCCTGGTGAGCGAAAATTTTATTCAGAAGGTACTTATCTTATTTGGAGAAATGGAGAAAAACCTGAACGACGCTATGGCTGAACTCTGATTCACAACTTGCCAAAACCCGTAATTGTGAGATTTTTTGTATTATTTTGCAGCCCTTTATGGAAGTAGTCGAGACGAAGAATAAGAATAAGAAGTATAAACCGATTCTGGAGAGTATACCTGACTGGCCTGTTTATCAGCTCAGTAAGAACAGGAAAGAATTCATTGATGAGGTAGCCTTGAAGTCGTTTAACCGAGCCAAAGAGCTACGCCCTACAACCAAACAATTAATTGACGAGCTTGAAGTAACTGTTTATCGTGAACAGCAACGCATGAAGCGTAACCGCTGGCGTGTTGATCCACAAGATGAACCTCGTTTCTGGGCCAGGATAAAAGAAGAACTTGCAGCCGTAAATGGCAAACCCCAGGAAGAAGCTCAGGCCAAAGCCGATGAGTTACTATTGCGAATAATAACTCGCTATGCCAATGAAATAGCAGGTAACTTTAAACCAACATCATACAAGTTTGCCAGAGAAGCTGTAAAGTTCTGGTTTGCCCGTTTGCTTAATGGTGCCCGTATTAAAAAATTCGGTGGCTTCTTTCGTAACCGATATACACTTCGTGATAAAATTCATGTTGTAGGAAAAGTAAAACAACTTCGGAATCTTGCTAGGAAAGGAACAGTCATTATGGTTCCAACACACTTTAGCAACCTGGATTCTATACTCATCGGTTGGGTTATACATGCTCTTGGGTTGCCAGCTTTCATCTATGGCGCAGGGCTAAATCTTTTCAACATTAAGATCTTTGCTTACTTTATGAATAGCCTCGGTGCTTATAAAGTAGACCGAAGAAAAAAGAATCTTCCCTATCTTGAAACATTAAAGCTTTATTCAACGCTGGCTATTGAGAAAGGTGCTCATAGTTTATTCTTTCCCGGAGGTACTCGCTCAAGAGCTGGTGTTATTGAAAAACAGTTAAAGCTCGGATTACTTAGCTCAACCATTGAAGCTCAACGAAACCTCTATATGAATACACCGGAAGGTGAAGAGGTTCGCAAAATATATCTTGTGCCCGTAACGTTGAATTATCATTTTGTACTGGAGGCTCCTGATCTTATCAACGATTATCTGTCTGTAAAAGGACAAGAGCGTTATCTGCCGGAGCAAGACTCATACGGAAGCTGGCGCTTAATTAAATTCTTATTCAAGTTCTTTACAAAAGGTTCTAACATTTCGGTATCAATTGGAAAAGGACTGGATGTAATGGGTAACTATGTTGATGATGAAGGTAACAGTCTTGATCATGAAGGCAGAGTTATAGAAACGCGCGATTATTTTAAATCTAACGGTGTACTAACTATTGATCCACAACGTGAAGATGAATATA
Organism: Cyclobacteriaceae bacterium; assembly: GCA_036569145.1. Lineage (GTDB taxonomy): Bacteria > Bacteroidota > Bacteroidia > Cytophagales > Cyclobacteriaceae > DATCRE01. Next base: position 2,486 of record DATCRE010000420.1, on the reverse strand, counting down.
CCCGAATGCTCAGTCAGAAAATCATTAAGGAATATCATCGCATCAATCGCGTATTTGGAAGTCACCTCGTAGCCTTCGTTGCTTTTGAGATGTGGCAAAAGAAACATCCGCAACTTGATCTCTTTGGGTTGTTACGTTTACCAGAAGAAGATCTTTCTCTTCCGTATGAAGAGTTTAGACAAACCTGCAAGCGCGTACGCAAGCAAATCTATAAACTAAAAGAGGACGACAAAGTAAATTGCGCCACCCACTTCAAAGAAAAGATTGACATCGTAATCCGCCAGGGTCTTGAAAACGTAGGTATATTTCACTTAAAGAGACCTTTGCTTTTTAACAAGAACGGCGACATCATTACACAAGATCTCAACATTCTATACTATTACCACAACCGTTTAGTTGGCTATGACCTTGAGAAGTTCATCTGAGGATAAGCCCGTCGGCGTTATTGGCGCTGGAAACTTCGGTAGTGTGGTGGCTAACCTTCTCGCACGTCATAGAAAAGTTTTATTGTATGCCCGCGACGAGCAGGTTGTAAAACGCATTCAAGAGACAAGGGAGAATCGCGGACATCGTATGCACAAGCAAGTGGTTGCCACAAGTGATCTGGCTCTTCTTGCCAGTTCATGTGATGTGATCTTCCCGATTGTACCATCAGCACATTTCAGAGAGATGATGAAACAACTCTCTCCGTATCTGCATCCCTATCACATACTCATACATGGCACTAAAGGACTTGACCTCGCGTTGCCATCGAATCATACTATTGAAAGCATATCGAAGCTCAATCGCAGCCAGGTTAAAACCATAAGCGAGGTAATACGCGAAGAAAGTGTAGTGGTGCGCGTTGGTTGTCTGGCTGGTCCCAATCTTTCAAAAGAGCTGGCCGATCGTCATCCTGCAGCTACGGTTATTGCCAGTCATTTCGATGAAGTAATAAATTTAGGCAAACGCTTATTGCGTAATGACCGCTTCCAGGTATATGGCAACAAAGATCTTGTTGGTGTTGAGTTTGCTGGCGTACTAAAAAATGTGATTGCCATTGCAGCAGGAGCATTAAGTGGCTTAGGCTATGGCGAAAATGCCAAAGGCCTTTTAATTAGCCGCGGAATGGTTGAAATGATTTACCTGGGGCGTGCACTTGGTGGAAATACTACTGCGTTTCTGGGTGTTGCTGGTATTGGTGATCTTGTAACTACGTGCAACAGTTCACTAAGCCGAAACTTTCAGGTTGGTCATCAACTGGCACAAGGTAAAACGTTGGATGAGATTCTCGCTCATACAGACGAGGTAGCTGAAGGTATCAATACAGTACGCATCGTAAAGAAATGTGCCGACTACTATAAAGTGAGAGCACCAATCACCAACACACTATACAAAGTATTATTTGAAGATCTTACTGTTAAAGACGCATTGCAATACCTGATGCGTTATCCTCTGAATGTGGATATTGATTTTCTATAATTTTCAATTTCTGTTTCCCAACGTCTGGACAAAAATCATCTTTCAGTTTCTACCAGTATTGATAGTATCAACTTTAATGAAGCTATTCTGATGGAAAAATTACTAGAATGATTTTCTGATACGCTCCGCTACTTCTGCAAGTTCATTCTGTGCAGGATGTAATTTAGGTTGAGTGAAATTAATATCACCAACACTATTCATAGGCACGAGGTGAATATGTGTATGAGGCACTTCAAGACCAATGACTGCAATACCAATGCGTTTACAGTCGATTGCTTTCTTCACAGCATGGGCAACTTTCTTGGCAAAGATGTTGAGACCAGCAAGATCTTTATCTTCAAGATCAAAAATATAATCAACCTCTTTCTTGGGCACAACCAGTGTATGTCCATGCACTAATGGTGTAATATCAAGAAATGCAATGTAGTTATCATCCTCGGCCACAATGTGCCCTGGAATTTCGCGATTGATAATTCGGGTGAATATGCTGGGCATGATAACAGATTATAAGCTGATGTTTACAATTTCAAATTCCATTTCACCAGCAGGAGTTTTAATGATTGCACTCTCTCCTATCTTCTTGCCAAGTAATCCTTTGCCAATGGGTGACATGGTTGAAATTTTTCCTGCTTTCAAATCAGCCTCTTCTTCTGATACAAGTGTGTACGATACGGAAGCACCGTTCTTCTTGTTCTTAATTGTTACCTTAGAAAGAATAGACACTTTAGAAATATCAATATTAGTTTCATCAAGAAGACGAGCATTGCTTAACAGATCTTCAAGTTGAGCAATTTTTGCTTCAAGATGTCCTTGAGCATCTTTAGCTGCATCGTACTCGGCATTCTCACTCAAGTCTCCCTTATCACGTGCTTCTGCTATCTGGCGTGCTATGCTCGAACGACCTTTTGTCTTCAACTCCGTTAACTCACCATTTAACTTATCAAGCCCTTCCTTTGTGTAGTAGGAAATTTTCTTGCTCATAAAATCTGTTGTTATATGTTCATTTAAACAAAAATCATTCACAA
>DATCRE010000419.1:0-5620 GCA_036569145.1 Cyclobacteriaceae bacterium | reverse complement strand
ATGTTATAGAGCGCGGTGGCCAGGGATTTGCCATTCGTGGACTTGGTGCGATCAAAAATGAAAAAGATATTGAGAACATTGTACTAAAATCAGAAAGCGGCATACCTGTTTTTCTGAAAGATGTAGCGAGCGTTGAAGTTGGTCCACCATCACCAAGTGGTGTATTAGGATATACAGTTACTGAAAACCAATTGAGCGTTAACAGTGGCGTTGAAGGTATTGTTCTATTGAGAAGACATGAAAACCCAAGTGAGGCGTTAAAAGCATTGAAACAAAAGTTAAAAGATTTACAAGAGCACGAATTACCAGAAGGTGTCACTATCCGTCCGTTGTATGATCGAAGCTTCCTGATTAATCATTCATTAAGCACTGTTGGCAGAACTTTGTTTGAAGGCGTAAGCATTGTTATCATTATCCTCATTTTCTTTTTAGGAAGTATTCGCAGTGCGCTCGTTGTAGCGCTTACCATTCCGTTCTCATTGTTGTTTGCTTTCATCCTGATGCGCTTGTCGGGTATCCCGGCTAATTTGCTTTCATTGGGTGCAATTGATTTTGGTATTATCGTAGATGGAGCATGTGTTATGGCAGAACATCTTACACGAAAATATAGAATGGCAAGTCCGTCAGAACGGCAGCAAGGTATTATTAAAATAACGTTGCTGTCAGCGCAGGAAGTAGGTCGCGAAATATTCTTCTCGGTCACCATTATCATATTAGCCTACATGCCAATCTTACTGATGACACGCGTTGAAGGAAAACTCTTTTCGCCAATGGCATTAACGTTAGCCTTTGCTGTAATTGGTTCCATGCTCGCGGCGTTAACGCTAATACCTGTCCTGGTTTCTTTTGCGTATAGAAAATCACTGGCTGACATCGACACGCCTATAAAAGAACACAAGAATATAGTGCTGGATTTTCTTCAGAGAGGATACGGCAAACTTATTTCCGGCATACTGAACTGGACAAAAACTACGGTTGTCATTGGCTTTAGCATTGTCGTTATTCTTGTGCTTTTCGGTTTAAGGCTGGGTTCTGAGTTTTTGCCTGAACTGGATGAAGGTTCTATCTTTTTGCGAGGCAATTTTCCTGCGGGTATAACCATCCAGGAAAACGCCAAGTATGCGCCTCTGATCAGGCAGACTATTTCATCCTATCCGCAGATTGCATTTGTGATAACACAAACAGGAAGAAACGATGATGGTACCGATCCTTTTCCTGCTAACCGAAATGAAATACTTGTTGGACTCAAGGATTATCATCTGTGGAGTGATACTATTTCAAAAAAAGAACTCGTGAGCAGAATTCGCGGTGATCTTGAGAATAAACTTCCTAGCGTACGCTTCTCAAGTGGTCAGCCTATTATTGACCAGGTGATGGAGATTGTAACAGGAAGTGCAGCCGATCTGGCAGTCTCTATTGTTGGCAATGATTTGATTCTGATGCGACACAAAGCCGATAGCATAGCAGCTATAGTTAAATCAATGAATGGAAGTGAATCCGTAAACATTGAACAAGAAGGTCCGCAGGAACAATTGGCAATCACGATCAATCGCAAGAATGCTGCACGTTTCGGAATAAATATTTCTGAAATAGAAAATATGATTGAGGCTGCAGTAGGAGGCAAGGCATTGTCAATACTCTATGATGGCACAAAACGATATGATATTGTTATTCGTTACCTGCCCGAATTCAGAAACAATGTTGATGTAATAAAAAATCTTCAGGTATCGTCCATCAATGGTGCGCTTATTCCTATGAGCGAATTGGCGGATATAAATTTTATCGAGGGACAAACCAATATTTACCGCTACAGTGGTAAAAGAATGGTTACAGTAAGAACCAACATCAGGGGCAGAGACCAGGTAGGCTTTGTAAAAGAGTTGGAAAGTAAAATCAGTAAGAAAATAAAAATAGGCAAAGGTTATAGTCTGATCTTTGGAGGTCAGTATGAAAATCTTGAACGCGCCGGTAAACAGTTATCATTTACAATACCCTTAACCGTTGTCATGGTTTTTCTATTCCTGTTCATGTTATTCAAAAATCTTCGACACACGCTGGTGACTATGAGTTGTATTCTTTTTGCGCTGGCAGGTGGCATCATTGCGCTCTTGCTGCGAGGATATTACTTTAATGTTTCAGGTGGTGTAGGCTTTGTAAGTATCTTTGGTATCTCAGTTATGGCAGGTGTTCTGCTTGTATCTGCCTTAAACAGGGCCACAGGTTCAAGCGCAGAGATTTCTATTATCAAGAAAACAGCAGAAGATCAACTGAAGGCTTTACTTTCAATTCTTGTTGTTGCTATTGTAGGGCTTATACCGGCTGCTATATCATCGGGTATTGGTTCAGACGTGCAGCGTCCGCTTGCTACCGTTATTATTGGAGGATTGACCAGTACATTGATTTTTGCACCTATCCTTATTCCACCACTCTACTGGTGGACTGAACGTAACAGGAAAAAGAATAATAATGTTGGTGTTGAGTATGAAGAGATTTAAAGCATAAAGTTTGCTTAACATATTCCAATGTTAAGCAATAAAAAAGGCGCTCACTGAAGCGCCTTTTGTTATCTATGGCTAAATCAAAATTACTTAGAAGATTTTTTCAGAGATGATTGTCTCTCTACCAGTTTTGTTTTTAATAATTTAGTTTCAGCAGGAGCATCGATATCGTTCTTTGATTTCACCTCAATATGGCGAATCAAAAGTTTAGCAGCTTCTTGTCCCATTTCAAAACCAGGCTGGTGAACAGAAGACAATGGAGGATCCATCATAGAACTGAACAGCCAGTTGCTAAATCCAACAACAGCAATGTCCTGAGGTATTCTAAGACCTTTATTGCGGATGGCCTGCATAGCACCCATGGCAGTCGGATCGCTCGTAGCAAAAACACCATCTGGTGGATTAGGCGAATTCAAAATCTTTTCCATCACCTGCTTACCTTCCTCAATAGTTCCCAGTGGACAAGCAACGATTGAGTCTTTATCAACAGGCATATTGAATTCTTTCATCACTTCCAGGAACCCTTCAAGGCGTTGCTTGCTGATAGCCAGGTTAGGAGGTCCTTCTAAATGTATAATTCGTTTGCAACCCTGTTCTATAAGGTGACGTGTGGCATCTTTCGCTCCGCTTAAATCATCAACCACAACCATGCTGGAGTTACCATTATCATATACACGATCAAAGAAAACCATCGGTACACCCTTGGCTAACATAGCTTCGATATGATCAAACGTACTTGTCTCTCTCGAAAGAGAAATCAACATGCCATCTACACGGCTGTTAAATAATGCCTTTATGTTTATAGCCTCACGTGAAAATGATTCATTAGACTGCGTAAGGATTACGTTATAACCGGCGCTGTAGGCCACATCCTCAATACCGCTGATAACAGTAGAGAAAAAGAAATGGACAATCTCAGGAATCACGACACCAATCGTATTCGTTTTGCTCTGTCGAAGACTTAGAGCAACGATGTTGGGTGTATAATTTAATTTCTCGGCCAGTTCATTGACAGCCTTTTTCGTTTCGGGGCTAATATCCGGATGGTCTTTTAAAGCACGGGAAACAGTAGAAGGAGAGATGCCCAACTCACGGGCAATATCTTTAATGGTTACTTGATTGTACTTCATTGCGGTTAATAATAGTAGATGTGTAAAACTACATGAAAAAATGATAACGAGTAAATATAAATACTTAACGAAAACGATTGTAATGAGAGAAATTGCATAAAATGTAATCGCCAAATGATGCTTATCGTGTGTCGTTTGCTATAAAACCTTCCCATAATCAAATCATTACCGCAACTTCCATCGGCTTATAAGCATTTTTGAGGGTATTTTGAGACTAAAGCAGGGTTAAACGTTGATCTGACACGAAACACACACATCGAATTCGCAATCGTTTGCGGATTCGTTTTCATTTTTTTCGAATGTCTAAAAACGGTAAGTTTATTTATAGTAATAATTAAACCCAGACACTATGAACAAATTTTATCAAACATTTACCAGGTATCTGTCTGTCCTGCTGGTATTTATGACCAGTTTGGCCTTAGCACAGAGCCGGACGATTACAGGTAAGGTTACATCAGGAGATGATGGTTCTCCTTTACCTGGCGTTAGCGTATTAGAAAAAGGTACTACGAACGGTACGTCAACGGATGTTAATGGAGCATTCTCGTTGTCAGTAGGAAGTGGTGCAACTCTTGTTCTTTCTTTTATTGGTTACAAATCCGTAGAGGTACCAGTTGGAGAGAGAACTTCGATAGATGCAGTTTTAGAGTCGGATGTGACAGCGCTCTCTGAGGTGGTTGTTATTGGTTATGGACAGGTTGAAGCTAAGGATGCAACAGGCGCTTTGGTTTCATTGAAGTCTGATAATTTTAATGGTGGTGTTATATCATCGCCAGAGCAGTTAATGCAGGGAAAGATTGCCGGTGTGCAGATTACCACAACAAGTGGAGAGCCCGGTGCCGCTGCTAATATTCGCATTCGAGGTACTTCATCAGTTCTCGGTGGAACGCAACCTCTATATGTAGTTGACGGTGTACCCTTGAGTAATGATGATACACAATCTACAGGTATGGTTGGTGGTGTTGGACAAAGTGCGGCCCGTAACCCGCTAAACTTTATGAACCCTAATGATATTGAAAATATTACGGTGTTGAAAGATGCTTCTGCAACGGCTATCTACGGTTCTCGCGGTGCTAACGGTGTTATTCTGATCACCACTAAAAAGGGTAAGTCAGGAAAATCAACATTGGAGTATTCTTATAGCGGAAGTATCAGCAATATTTCAAAACGTTATGATCTACTCGATAGAGATGGATTTTTAGCTGGATATGCAAAATACAACGGATCATCTACCGCTATTGATAAAGGCTCTGATACAGACTGGCAAAAACAAGTTTTCAGAACAGCCTATACACATTCTCATAATATTTCTTATGGTGGTGGTGATAAGAACGGAGACTATCGCTTTTCAGGAAGTTTCATGAACCAGGATGGTATCATATTAACAAGCGGTCTTAAAAGAGCAACAGTTCGTTTTAACGGAACGAAAAGATTCCTGAGAGATAAATTAACCATATCAACCCAATTTACATTAGCCTCTAACCGTGATGGTAACGTTCCGGTAACGACAAACTCCGGGTTTGAAGGAGATTTGATTGGTAACGTTTTGAAAGCTAATCCTACTAATCCGGTTTATAATCCAGATGGTACTTTCTTTCAGTTAAGCAACACAGAACCTAATCCTGTTGCTATGTTGAGATTAGGCAAGAGCTATACAAACACTACGCGCGGACTTGGAAACTTATCAGCCGAAATAGAAATCATTAAAGGCTTAAAGTTTAAAACTGTTTATGGATTTGATAAGTCAACATCATTACGCAAAGGTGCTTTCTCAAGATTGTTAAACGTATCGAACATCTATGGTCTTGGAAGATTGTATCTGAACAATGTTGAAATCAATAACACATTGTGGGAGAACTATCTGAACTACGACAAGACTTTTGGCAAAATAGGATTCCAGGGATTACTTGGTTATTCATACCAAAGCTTTGGCTATGCTACACAAAATTTCGAGTTGAGTCACTTTAGAACAGATGATCCTCAGGAAATGAT
>DATCRE010000418.1:0-8197 GCA_036569145.1 Cyclobacteriaceae bacterium | reverse complement strand
CCAATCCAGTTGCGCTGCATTTCTTTTAGAGGCTCAGGCCAGTCAATGGTATCCAGGCCTTTCAATAAACGTTCAGCATACGCTGTAATGCGCATGCTCCATTGCAACATCTTTTTGCGTTCAACAGGATAGCCGCCGCGTTCACTTACGCCATCTTTCACTTCATCGTTCGACAATACGGTTCCTAATGCAGCGCACCAGTTAACCATCGTCTCTGATAAATAAGCGATGCGGTATTTCTGTAAGAAATTTTCTTTGCCTTCTTCATTAAATGCTTTCCACTCTGCAGCCGTAAATGAAGGTGTCTCTTCATCACACACAGCACTGATGTTTGCATTACCATTCTTCTCAAACTCGGCAATCAATGTGTCAATCTTCTCAGCCTTGTCTGTTTTTTTATTGTAGAAGCTGTTGAACAGTTGAGAGAAGATCCACTGTGTCCACTTGTAATATGCGGGGTCGCTGGTTTGTACTTCACGATCCCAATCAAAAGAAAACCCGATCTGACCTAATTGTTTTTTATAGGTAGTGATATTCTTTTCAGTGGTGATGCGCGGGTGCTGGCCGGTTTGTATGGCATATTGTTCTGCAGGCAAGCCAAAGGCATCAAAACCCATGGGGTGCAGCACATTAAATCCTTTGATTCTTTTATAGCGGGAAACAATATCAGAGGCAATATAACCTAGCGGATGTCCTACATGAAGCCCTGCGCCAGAAGGGTAGGGAAACATATCCAAAGCATAGAATTTTGGTTTGGTGGTATCTATCGCGGTTTTATAAACCTTCTTGTCTTCCCAGATCTTTCTCCACTTCTCTTCTACGCGTTTTATTTCGTCTTTACTATAATCGGCCATTGTAATGGTTCTTTTTTGGAAAATAGACGGCAAAAATAAAGCAAACTGAGGGGATATTTAAGATTTTGTATTTCAGATTTCAGATTTTAACAGGCATGGCATGGATCTAAAACCTGAAATCTGTGTTAAAGGTCTTTATTTGGAGTAAATTTTACATTAACAACAACCTGAAACCTGAGAATTGAAATCTTATCGCACCATGGATTTGTCAATTCTAGTAGGAGTGTCCTTACCCGAAATAATAGATTCTGCTCCCAATGCTATGGCGCGAATGGTGGCAGTGATATTCTTTACATCCAGCGACTCAGTCTCGTCATTAACGGTATGGTAGAGTTTATCAGAATCAATTTGGTCGGTTGAAAAACTGTGAGCTGGTACACCGAGGCGAGCCAGCGTGGCGTTGTCTGATCGATAAAAAAGATCTTGTTCCGGATACGGGTCAGGATATATTTTGAAAGGTGTATTCTTCAAATTCTTCTCGATTATTGCGCCGAGGTCTGATCGCTCAATACCTGTCATGAAGGCTGAGTTTTCTCCCCACCTGGAGGCCTTGCCAATCATTTCAATATTAAACATGGCAATCACTTTATCAGGATCGAGCTGTTGCGAAAAATACTGTGAACCATAGCCGCCAATCTCTTCGGCAGTAAAAGCTACAAATACAATTGTGCGATTATTGTTCTTTGTCTTTTTATAATAACGAGCCAGTTCAATAACAGCTGTTGTACCAGAAGCATCATCATCAGCGCCATTGGCAATAGAATCACCATCGATGGCAACGTTCTGAATGCCGAGGTGATCGTAATGACCGGAGAAAATTATCATCTCATCGGGTTTTGTTTTTCCTTTCAACGTGCCCACGATATTGGTCATTTTGTAAGACACAATTTGCTGTGTCGCCTTAATGGAATATGTAGAAGCAGCAGGCGATAGTACAAATATCTTCGTTGATTTTCGTTTGCTCGCGAAGCGTTCACCAAAATAACCTTTGAACATCTGGAAGGCAGATTGAAACTCAGGCGCAACAAATACAATGACTGAAGTTGTATCATGATAGATCGGCATAGCCTGCGTGAAGAAATACCTGTTTGCATCCGGGACTGTAGCATCAAACAATATATGTTGAACAACAAGATCTTTATCAATATTAATGTCGGCTTTCTCCGATATCAGCACTACGTTTTCATTGTTTATCTTCTGTCCGTCGAGCGTAACATCAAGTTGCTTCAGTTTTATAAAATCTTTTTGAAATTCCTGGCGGAAACCTGTTAATCCTTTTAATGGCTGAAGGCCAATATTCTTGAATTCACTTTCAATGAACGCAGCAGCTTTTTCAATCTCATCAGGTTTTTTTGCCGATCGTCCCAACATATTGTCAGCAGCAAGCGTCTTGATAATACGTTCAACATCTTTTTCTTTGATATTCTTTGTTACGTTTTGCGCTTTAACAAAAGAGGTTGTCGCCAGTAACAAAATGAGTGGAATAGATTTCATGCCCTTAGTAATTAGTAGAAGCAAAGTAGGGTGAAAGAATTTACTGTGTATCATGAACACAGAGATGATTCAGGCATTTTGATGTGTCTGCAATTTTAATAATCAATAATACGGATATCATTACAATTTCACGAGATCGTTTACAAGCCTTCTGAGTTCTTCTATATCGGTTTGTTTGAGTGGCTTGGTGATAAACTGGATAACATTTTTGTTTTCAAATACCTGGTCTCTGTCTTTAGCACTGTTAGAACTGGTGAGTACAACAATCTTAGACTTGTCAGTTATTTTGCTAGGTAGAGAATTAAAGTCTTTCAAAAACCCAAACCCATCAATATCAGGCATATTCAGGTCTAAAAAGATAATATCAGGCGGGGCATCACCATTTAACTTACGCAGCCAGTTGAGTGCTTCTTCCGCAGATTTATACTGAAGGAGTTCTTCCGAGAAGTTATAAACCTCTAAGAATCTCCGCTGAATGAATAAATCAATGTCGCTATCGTCGATAAGTAAAGTTTTTTCTACTCGGGCCCCTGGCATATTGTTAGTATGATATTAGCTTATACTAAACTTACTGAAAAGAACTTGAATAATCTTGAAAAATTCATTTAAAAATATAACCGTCAGGTTTTAAACCATTGAAAAATGTATTAAAATTGGCTTTCTAAAAAAGTGACGCCCAACACGAAATGAGCATAAAGCAAAGTTTCGAGTACCCAGACTGAACCTAAATATGAATAACCACATGAAAGTAAAGCAACCTATTTATTTCTTTTTATCTGCACTTCTGGCTTTTGGATTAGCCTCTTGCGGATCTTCTTCTAAAGAGGATCAAAGCAAGAATTCTGAAGAATTTAAAGAAGCAGAAGGTGGAGAACTGAAAACTCAAATCCAGGAAGTAGTATACAACATTCCATCACCTTCCGAAATTCCATATCTGATTCAATCTACGGGTGCAGAATTTAATGAGAGCCTTTTGAATTCACGTACCAACGTTGATAAATACACTTCAAGAACAGATAAAGCAGCTCTTAATCTCGGTGTTTACTCTGCAGACATCGGCTACCTGAGCTCGTATGAAAAAACACAAGAGTCGATCAACTACCTCGGTACTGCTAAAACGCTTGCCGACAACCTGAACATTATCGGAACTTTTGATGCAAACATTCTTAAACGTTTTGAAGCTAATATTTCAAACAAGGATTCATTAACCTTTTTGTTAGATCAGACTATTAAAAGAACTGAATCATTTTTGAATGATGATAAGCGCAATAAACTATCAGCACTGGTAATTGCAGGTAGCTTTATTGAAGGTCTTCACATTTCAACAGGGTTGGTAAAAACCTATCCACGAAATTTGTTGCCAGATGATAAACGTAACCTTGTGTTAACACCAATGATCCGCGTTATCCTGGAGCAAAAGAAATCTGTTTCAGAACTTTTAAAGATGATGAAGTCAGTCGATCAGACAGATCCTGTAACAGCTATTGTTGCTGACCTGACAGCACTTGAAACCACTTATAATGCATTGAACATTGAGGAGCAGATCAAGAACAATCGTGCTGACCTTGTTCTTACTGATAAGAACCTGGAAGAAGTGACCAAGATTGTAGAGAAACTCCGTAAAGGAATAACTGAATAAACTGCCGTTGGTAGAAATTCTTAAAGGGACTGGATTATCCAGTCCTTTTTTTTTATGTCTTGTATAGCTTCTTTGATTATATTTAAGAAGACCAAGATCAATTATTATTAACTTCCGTCTTGATAAAACTTAAACCTGTTTTATGAGTGAACCCTTACTCAAAGCCATCCTCCGTCTGTTTGCTTTAGTTGCCAAAGAAGATGGTGTTACAATGCAAGAGCGTAACCAGATAAGAACATTTCTGGAAGATCACCTGAACCAATCCGCAGTAGATCATTACCTGCAATTTTTTGATGATTACGTTAAGTCGTTCACGGGCAAACCCGAGAGTGGCTCAGACATTGACGCTCTTGAAGCGTTATGTAATGAAATAAGTCCGGAGCTTACACAGAAGCAAAAGGTTGTTATCATACTGGAGGTGATTACAATTATACAGGCTGATGGCAGTATTTCAAGTAAGGAGGAGGAGTTGGTTAAGACGATAGGTGGTAACTTTAAAATTGCACAGGCCGATATTAATTCCATCAAGACATTTGTTCTCGGCGATAATGCATCATCACTCGATAATGAAAGTATTCTGATTATAGACTCTTCTGAGAAGTCATCATTCAAGAGAAGCAGGCATATTGTTAAACCTCACCTCAATGGTTTCATTGCAATTCTTTTTCTTGAAGTATCAGAATTGTATTTCATTAAATACGTTGGCGGCTCTGATGTTTTTCTGAATGGCGTTCCTGTAAAGGCCGGAAAGATCAGCGTGCTTGCCATAGGCAGTACGCTTCGCTGGGATAAGGATGAACCTGTATATCACGGTGAGATTCTGGCACAATTCAAAAAACTTGGTGAACATTCACGCACTACGTTTGAAGCAAAAAATATCAGCTTCCAGTTTAGAAATGGAAAGCTGGGATTGCGTGATGTTTATGTTACCGAAGAGTCTGGTAACTTAATTGCTCTTATGGGTGGAAGTGGTGCAGGTAAGTCTACGTTGCTCCACGTGTTGAACGGATCAGAAAAACCGTCTGCCGGACAAGTCATCATCAATGGCATTGACATCCATAAAAATCCGGAAAAGATTGAAGGTGTTATAGGCTTTGTTCCACAAGACGATCTTCTTATTGAAGACCTTACTGTATATCAGAATTTATATTACGCTGCCAAATTATGCTTCAGCAATAAATCTGAAACAGAGATTGGAGAGTTAGTAATGAAAGTCCTGGAAGATCTTGGACTTGCTGAAATAAAAGATTTGAAGGTTGGTTCACCACTTCATAAAACAATCAGTGGTGGTCAGCGTAAGCGTCTTAATATTGGGTTGGAATTATTGCGCGAACCCGCGGTGCTTTTTTGTGATGAACCAACGAGTGGTTTATCTTCCAGGGATTCTGAAAATATAATTGACCTTCTAAAAGAACTTTCATTAAAAGGTAAGCTTGTCTTTGCTGTTATTCACCAGCCATCATCAGACATCTTTAAAATGTTTGATAAACTTTTAATACTGGATACGGGCGGATACCAGATCTATTATGGTAATCCGGTTGATGCCATTGTGTACTTTAAGAAAAGTATCAACATGGTGAACAGCGATGAAGGCGAATGTCACTCATGCGGCAATGTTAATCCGGAGCAGATCTTTAATATCATAGAGACACGTGTCATTAACGAGTACGGTCACTTTACGAATGAACGAAAAATATCAGCGGAGCAATGGAATAAGATATTTCAGGAAAAACATAAACGAAGTAGGATTGATGAATCCAAGGAAGATCCTCATTCGACATTGAATATTCCTAACCGCATCAAGCAAACGCACCTGTTTTCCTTACGCGACATCCAGGCGAAGCTCCATAATGTGCAGTACCTTACTATAAATTTATTAGAAGCTCCACTGCTGGCTTTTATATTGGCTTTTATTGTACGTTATTATAACGTTGATGATAAGTTACTGGCCGAGTATACATTTGGTAAGAACCTTAACATTACGGCTTATCTTTTCATGAGTGTTATTGTTGCTCTTTTTATGGGGCTTACGGTAAGCGCTGAAGAGATTATACGTGATAGAAAGATCTTGAAACGCGAAGCTTTTCTTCACCTGAGCAGAAGCAGTTACATCATGTCCAAGATATCAATATTGTTTATGATGTCGGCTATACAGACATGTATGTTTGTAGCGATGGGAAGTTACATCCTCGAAATCAAGGGCATGTTCTTTCAGCATTGGTTTATTCTTTTCACATCGTCATGCTTTGCTAATTTATTGGGCTTGAATATTTCTTCAGCCTTTAACTCTGCTGTTACCATTTATATTCTTATCCCGTTGCTGCTTATTCCCCAATTGATCCTAAGTGGGGTAGTGGTAAAATTTGATAAGCTGAATCCTTCTATCGGCAATACAGCAACCGTTCCATTTGTTGGTGATCTGATGGCATCGCGATGGGCCTTTGAAGCAAACATGGTCTCGCAGTTTAAAGACAATGACTATGAGCGAAGGTTTTATATCTATGATAAAGTTATGGCCGATGCCGACTACAAAAAGATATATTACATACCTGAGCTTGAAACCAAACTGCAATTCTGTTTAAATAACTATAAGTCAACCGATGCCGCTACCAGAGAATCATTTGTTCGCGATATCACATTGATTCATAATGAAATTGAAAAACAACAGGCTGTAGTAGGCACGCCTCAAAAATGGATTGAAGATTTATCACCATCAAAATTTGATTCCGTTGCCTATAATAACACCACAGCTTTCCTTGAGAGTTTGAAGAAATTCTATATCAATCGTTTCAACGCGGCGGATCATGAGAAGGAATCAAGGATTCAGAAAGAAACGAATACACCAGAAAAAGAAAAAGCATTTGATACCTTCAGACTTCAATATCATAATGAAGCCATTAATGAATTGGTGAAGAATGTATCAGAAACGCATCGCATCATAGAGAAAGATGGAAAACTTATCCAGAAGATTTACCCGATCTACAAAGATCCGGACCCTGAACATTCCATTGATTTTGATGCACAGTTTTATATGCCTCAAAAACATTTCCTCGGTCGCAATATTGATACATTCATATTCAATACCGGCGTGATATGGTCTATGACGTTAGTACTTGCCATACTGCTTTACCTTGATGTGCTGCGGAAAATAATAGATGGTGTTGAAGGACTTTCGAATACCAAGAATAAAAGAGTGTAGAATTTTAGCGGAGCTCAGTTAGATGTTTTTCATTTTATCCAAGACATTAAGTTTTTTGGTCATGCCATTTATATTGGTATGCCTTTGTTTTCTTATTTCTGTATTACTTCGAAATCCAAAACTTAAGAAGCGATTTTTCTGGGCTGGATTTATCATGCTATTTTTCTTCTCGAATGATTTCATTGCCAATGAAGTAATGCTGGCATGGGAAATAAAAACGACACCTTATGCAGACATGAAACCACATGCTGTAGGTATTGTTCTTACAGGTGCAACTATACCGTTACTGAAACCAAAAGACCGTGTTTATTTTTCACATGGTGCTGATCGTGTTATTCATGCCGTGCAACTTTATAAACTTGGCCTGATAAAAAAGATATTAGTTAGTGGAGGCAGTGGTCGCTTGATTGATATTGAAGAACGAGAGGCTATTGATTTTAAAAATGCCATGCTTGTTATGGGTGTTCCTGAACAGGATATTATAACCGAAAGTGAAACGCGTAACACGTATGAATCTGCTGTGGAGGTTAGCAAGATATTAAAAGAACTGGGATATAAAGATACAGATTGCCTGCTGATTACCTCTGCCTTTCACATGCGTCGGTCGTTGGCGTGTTATCATAAAGCAGGTCTTGATGTTGAGAGTTTCAGCACAGACTTTTATGCACATCCGCGAAATTTTTTCGTTACAACATTGGTAGTACCCAATATTGATGCTATTTCATTGTGGCAAAAAGTTATCCGCGAATGGGTTGGTTTTGCCGCGTACAAGATGGCAGGCTATATTTAAAACCTCCATTGCGAATTTAAGTAGCGTGTAAATTGTTCAGATTAAAAATGATAATGTATATGAAAGCTTTGCCATTTATATTTTGTGTTTTCCTGGTGACTTTTTCTTTTGGTCAGAAGCAGGAGCCAGTCATCAAAACAGTTGATGCTAAAACTTTCCAGGATAAGTTAAAAGAAATTCCCGGTGCCGTGCTGCTCGATGTGCGAACACCAGAAGAAGTT
>DATCRE010000417.1:0-5529 GCA_036569145.1 Cyclobacteriaceae bacterium | reverse complement strand
GTAATAACAGCTTCCTTTCCTTCCCATGGATCTTTCTTTCCCCAATGATCAAAGAACTGTTTTTGTAATTCTGTCATTTGCTGCTCCACTGCTTCTTCAGCATATTGTTGAAGACGTGAATCAATTGTAGTATAAACTTTCAAACCATCGGTGTAGATATTGTACGGTGTTCCATCTTCTTTCAGATTGTTCTTGCACCAAGTCATTAACTCTGCTTTGATGTACTCTCTGAAATAAGGAGCCAGTCCCTGGTGAAAAGATACTTTTGTAATGGCTAATCCAAGTGACAACTTCTTTAATGAATCGGCCACACCGGCATCGATATATTTGTATTTCACCATCTGGCTCAATACAACATTGCGACGTGTTAGCGCACGTGCAGGAAACAACCTCGGATTATAGGAGTGCGTTGCTTTGAGCATGCCGATCAGTAAAGCTGCCTGGTTGGGTGTCAACTCTTTCGCCGTGGTAGAAAAAAATCTTTTGGATGCTGCTTCTATACCAAAGGTCTGATCTGCAAAAGGAATGGTATTAAGATACAGTGTTATTAAATCCTTCTTGGGATAAATGTCTTCGAGTCTTAGGGCTGTAATAACTTCCCTGGCCTTGTTCAGTGGCATCGACAGTATCCAGAATTTTTTCCGTGGATATAAATTCTTTGCCAATTGTTGCGTAATGGTGCTGCCTCCACCTGCGGATTCATCCTGGAGAAAAATTGACTTAACAAGCACACGCCCCAGGCTCACGAAGTCAACACCGCTGTGATCATAGAAGCGCGCATCTTCTGTTGCTATTAATGCATTGAAAACAACGGGCGATATTTCTTCATATTTAACTTCTGTACGATCCTGGATGTAATAGCGCCCTAACAAAACACTGTCTGCACTATAAACTTCTGACGCTACCTGGTTTTGAATATTTCTGAGTTCACGCTTGCTGGGAATTGTAATCCAGACAATCAATAATAAAAAGAGTGGTGGACCAAATACAATGGCGGAGATAATAGACCACTTTCTTGCGCGGGGATGTGTTTTGTAGTAGAGATCTACTTTGTTATAATATACCTTAACAAAATCAAGAACAGGCTTAAGCCATACCTTGATAACAGCAACCAGAGAAAGGAGTTGGAGCTTTAACCGTTCAAAAAATCCATGCATAACTTCAACCCGATAAATATTCTACGAAACCTGTTTTCTTTGTGAAAACGTAATGAAATTGTTTAGTGTTGGTAGGGTTGGCAAAGATAAAAAAATCCGACTTCACGACTCAACGTTTGACTATAAATTTGATGCCTTAAAGTAAGGTATCTTCTATTTCTAACCATGAATTAACCCGCCTGTGCTTAGGGCCTTTCCATAAAAGATTGTGCGGCTGAGAAAACATGAAGGTTTCACCCATAAAATGATCAAGATTCTTAAGGTGATCATCGATCATGATGTCGGCGTGGACAATGGTTTTTAATCCACAAAAAACCATTTGTTTCCAGCTTATAAAAGGAAAATGCTCGGCCAGCCAGGCTTGTTTCTCTGCAAGACTTTGTGGAAACTCTGTTGCTGACGATACAATAAAAATTTCATATTGCTCTTGCAGCTTCGATAAGACTCTCTGGCTATCGGCAATCACAGGTGCTGTTCTAAAGAAACCATCGGTATAGAGATATTCCCTTACTTTTGGAAAAGCTTCCAACTCAGAAATACCAATCACATCTTCTCGCGTTTTTCTGATGCCAGAATCACGTTCATGCCACTTAATGTATTGGGCGTACGTATCGGAGATAACGCCGTCCATATCAACTGCAATCTTTTTCATTGATTTTGGTTTTTAGAATATAAATCCAAAGTGCGTGGTTATGATGGAGGCATGCAAACCTGTACTGCGTTTATAATACGCGTACCGCATCTCCCATTTCTTCAGTGCAAAATTTCTTCCTTTCTTAAAATAAAAAATATTATTGACAGGTGAGTAATAAAATCCACCACCGTACTCTATACTCCACAATGTTGACAAATCATAATCCGAGGTATAGAACTTCTCTGTAAGCACATGCTTTTTATAACCTTTAAAATATCGAATGGCTGTTTGTGTATGATAATTGGTAAATGGGTAGAGTGAGAAGAAATTTGTAATCTTAAATGGTAACTCAAGATTTACAGTATGTGCCTCCAATCCATAAGTATCTGTATAGTATCGATACATTGAACGAACAAGCAGCCAGTCAAATGCATAATAATTCAACCGGAATGTAAGTGGAACACGTAGTCTGTGACCCGGAAGTTTCTCTAACTTAGCCATGGTTTGCTGTGGATCTTTAAAATATACGCGATGAAATGGCGTTGATAATAACCCATATTGATAGATCAACTCCCCTGCTAATTGTGTCTGTATTCGTGGTGTGAGAATTTGTTTGTATGCAAATGAAAGATTGTAAGAGTATCGTTTATCGGTGCTAACCAATCGGCCTTGGCCCTTCAACTCATACGGATATAATTTTGATATATGATAATACAACGCCCATTTATCAAGCGTATAGCTCGCCTGAACTTTAAACTCCCTGTTCTTATTCTCAGATTGTTTACTGTAAAATGTTCCCAATGAAAATCCACCAAAATTATTCTGATGTGTACCACCGAGTTTAAAACCTGCTTGTGAATTGCGCGCTGTGTCTTTATAAACTTCTGTAAGATTGACTTTATGTACAAGGTTATCACTGGAGGCTGACGAAATAGTTGTTGGGTTGATGTTATCGCTGGAAGCCGAGGTGTAATAACTCATTGTATGTTCCAATGTAAATTCACGCTTGGGCTTTGTAGGAACGGTGACTATAATACTTGATACGTAATCGGATAATTTCTCAGTTCCTGATCCTCCTGTTACAGCTGAATTATTTCCTTCCTGGTGATAGTAACTTAAAAGAAAATCGACTTCGCTTTTGTTAAGTACTTTTTTTTCCTTCGTAGTAACGGGCTTCTCTTGCGCTTGAGTGAAAAAGTATAGGAAGCAGAAGATTGTAATTAGTTGCAGCCGCATCCTGATCCTGAATTTCCAATAGTGCCACCCACAGCACCTTCGCGATATGAATGAAAGTCGGCCTCGAAAACTGAAACTTTGCGTTCACCAAGCTGCATCTCTTCGTCATTCAAATGTGCTTTCTGGTATTGTTTTACCGGAGCGCAGCTTGCCATACTTGCTAAAAGAATTATGAAAAATAAAACTTTTATGGTTGATGTTTTCATCAATAGTTACTGCTTGAGTTATGCAAGTTATTAAAACCTATTCTCTTTTCTCAAAGTTTAATGTCATATTCTTCGATGGATGAAGATTGTTCTGTTCATCGATAATCAAACACTCCACACCTTTCAACTGGTTGACAAGATTCAAACCATCATCTACACCTAAAACAAAAACACCAGTAGCAAGCGCATCGGATAGCTCGGCATCTGGTGAGACGATGGTTACACTGCCCACATGATCTGCCGGATAACCCGTGCGAGGATCTACAATGTGACCGTATCGCTTGCCATTAACGGTAATGAACTTCTCATAATTTCCTGATGTAACAACGCTGACATCATGTACAGCAAGCCATGAGATTACAGCATCTTTGTCTTTGGGATCTGCAATACCAATTCGCCAGTTACTTCCATCAGGTTGAGTGCCCCACGTTATAATATCGCCGGAAACATTTATCAATCCGGCTTTAATTCCCATCTGCACCATAAGATGTTTGCAGGCATTGGCTACATAGCCTTGTCCTATTCCACCGAGGCCGATCTTCATCCCTTTTTCCTGTAGAAAAACTGTTTGGTTGATGTTATCTAAAATGATCTTTGAGTAACCTACAAATTTTTTAGCCGATTCAATCTGATCGTTTGTTGGAATTGCATTAATCTTCTCGTTTATCTTCCAGACTTTGTACAGCGGAGCAAATGAAATATCAAACGCACCGTCGGTAAGCTTCGATACTTTTATACTTCTGGCAATAAGATCAAACAACTCGCGGTCAACTACAACTGGTCTGACACCAGCATTTCTGTTTATAGCTGAAGTCTGCGATGTCGAATCCCATTCGGAAATAAGTTTTTCAATACGTTTTGTTTCTGCTATTACGGCATTGATTGCTTTCCATGCCAGTGTATCATTTTCCGAAACGGCTGTTACTTCAAACCGCGAACTCATTAACAATAGCTCTTTTGTGTGAGCTTTGTTTTGCGCTGGTACAACAAATGAAGAAACTATGAACAGAAGAGAAAACAGAAGCCGTTTCATGAAACTAAAATACCGTTCTATTTCACAAAAGTCTTTACCTGTTCAATAAATTCATCGGGAGTTTCTTCATGATAATTAATCTTGCCAATAGCCCTGCCTGATTCATTAATGATAACAACAAGCGGAAACTCTCCTTGCTTGTTATATTGTTCAGCCAATGCTTCATTGTGTTTTAACTGTTCTTTAGAAGTTTGATTTTTTTTCAACCTCGGAAAATCGGCTTGCACCATAATTAATCTTTCATCGGCAAATGTTATCCATGATTGTGAATTGATAACCTTTTCGCGAAGCTGAATGCATGGCTTGCACCAATCTGATCCTGAAAAATAAATTACAACTGTTTTGTTTTCTTGTTTTGCGGCAAGTTGTGCCTCATTGATGTTGTAATACCAATGAATAAACTCCGGCAATTTATCGGATGGTTGTGCATGAAGTGAGTATGAAATAATGGTTAATAGTATTAGCACTCTGAAGAAACGCATATTTCTCTTCTACCTAAAAGTTAATATCAATATAAACACCGCTCAGACTCTGACGACAGGATAATTTTCCTTTCAAGGCATCGGGTTTAAAGAGTGATTTGCCTAACAGCATACGAACACACTCCTGGATTCCCTCTGTAATGGAAGGATGCGGATGAACACATTCGGCCAACTCTTCTATTCCTTTATCCATCGATATCAATAACGCCACCGCCTGTATAGCACTTGACGCCTGATTACCAATAATCTTCACGCCAAGTATACGCATAGGGTCTTCGTTGGTTACGAGGAGTTTAATGAAGCCTTGTGTATTACGCTTGGCAATAGCTCTTGGAATACAGCTATAGTCAAGCGTTACCACACGATAGTCCATTCCTTTTTCGCGGGCTTGTGTTTCATTAAGGCCAACGCTGGCTACTTCGGGATTGAGAAACATGATGGTACTTATATTTTCATATACCAGCTTGCGTGGCCCCGGGTTTCCATAAATTCTTTCTACTGCATATCGGCCTTCCAGTTCACCAACATTTACAAGGGATATATCAGCCGTAATATCGCCTACGGCATAAATATTAGTGATGTTGGTTTGCGTATCATTGTCTTCAATACCCCGTTTTGAAATACTTATCTCAACGCTATCGTCCCATAAGTCTTCGTAGTTAGGTATTCTTCCTACAGCTACAAGCGCCTTTTCTACATTAAAGATTTCTTTTCCACCATCATCATATTCAAGCTCATATTCTACCCGTTCGTGCTTAATCTCCATACGAATAAGTCTTGA
>DATCRE010000416.1:0-5219 GCA_036569145.1 Cyclobacteriaceae bacterium | reverse complement strand
TCAGGTAACAAACTTTTTTGAACCATTTTGGCAATCTTCAACTCTTCTTTGTAACGCTCATTTTGAAGAGCCTCCTCAAGAAGCCTGAAGTTCTCAATCGAGATACCAGCCTGGTTGGCAAATGTAGAGACGATTTTAGTCATCTCTTTATTGAATCCATCAGGCAATTCTTTTAGCAAAGCAAGCGTACCTATCTTTTCTCCTTTAACATAAATGGGAAAAGCGAGAATGGAACGGAATCGGGAACCTCTTAGTGATGCTAAATGTTTCGACAGATTTTTTGTTTTATCAGTACTCTGATCAAGCCAGCCCGTAACGTTGTTTGCATTGAGGTGATGGATGATGTCATGCGATTCTTTTTCAGTAATGTTATAAGTAAAGATTTTATTGTTAACCTCTTGTATTGTTATTTCAAGCCAGGCAGCATCGGCAAAGACAGTGCTCACCGAAGTTTCCAACAAAATGTTATAAACACTTTCTTCGCTTTGTTCTGTCTGGATAGATTGACTGATGCGTTGGAAGTTTACAACCTCTTCGAGTTTCTGCTCAAATACAGATGATGTTGGCAGATTGAAAAGAATAACCAGGAATGAGAAAATGCAATATGTTGTCACAAAGATTATAACCGACAGTATAAAAATATGATATCGGTAATCGGAGAAGTTGGGCGATACTTTTGAAATACTAAACGCAAGATTGCTATTGGTAAAAAGACTGTAGCCCAGGTAAAAAACAGTCAGCAGCAATAACAACAAGCTTGTCCATTTCTGACGGAAGTTCAGGAAAGCAACCCATTTTAAATTGGCTGACAAAATCAGTGCTGTCAGCACAAAAACAATAAGCAATATTCTGTAAAGCCATTCCTGAAATGGAAATTGAAAGCTATTATAGAGTAATGAAATTAAGAGACCATATTCAAAAAAAGTCCAAAGCCTGAGAAGCCATTTTGATTTTTGATAAAGGATAAGTCTTTTCCAGGCGGTGAACGCCATGATGAGAAAGCTTACCATGAGCCCCAGGTTGATGAGATAAATAAAATCCAGGAATACTACATGCGATGTTAATTTAGTTGCACCCAGAAGTGCCTCAATTAAACGCAATGCCAGTGAGATAACGGTCGCGATCAAACCGGTAGCAAAAACCCGCCAGAGCTGGTCAACAAAGTTCAGATCGTCTTTTTCGATGCGTAACCGGTAATAAAAAAACAGTGAAAGGATGAACAGATTCAGAACAACTTGCGGCACCCAGGTTGGAAAGTCAGGGGTAATATTGTTGGAAGAGCTGATTAAAATAGCCAGATCAGAAAACACCAAGCCAAGCCAGCTTACTACTCCGGCAGCAAATAAAAGGCGAATAATGGCTTTGGTACGCATAAAAACAAAAAAGCCAATCTATAGTTTAGATTGGCTCTGCAATTATAGGCAAAAATCGTTATTACTTCCTGCTGTAATTTGGAGCTTCGCGAGTAATCGTAACATCATGGGGGTGACTTTCGGCTACTCCGGCTGAAGTTATCTTCACAAACTTGGCCTGTTTCAATTTCTCAATGTTTTTAGCTCCACAATAACCCATACCGGCTTTAAGTCCGCCAACTAATTGGTAAAGCACTTCTGAAACCAATCCTTTAAAAGGAACACGACCTGAAATGCCTTCCGGAACTAGCTTCTTAATATCATCTTCAACATCCTGGAAGTAGCGGTCCTTTGAACCATCTTCCATCGCTTCAATGGAGCCCATTCCGCGGTAGCTTTTGAATTTTCTTCCCTCGTAAATGATCATTTCGCCCGGAGCTTCTTCTGTTCCGGCTAGAAGTGAACCAATCATTACGCTATCAGCACCAGCGGCAATAGCCTTAACAATGTCGCCGGAGAAACGAATTCCACCATCGGCAATTACAGCTACTGGGGAGCCTTTCAGTGCTTTGGCTGCTTCATATACGGCTGATAACTGTGGCATACCAATACCTGCTACGATGCGGGTAGTACAGATACTTCCAGGACCCACACCAACTTTTACAGCATCAGCACCAATTTTTGCAAGGGCCTTGGCGGCTTCTGCAGAAGCTATGTTGCCGACAATAAGATCTAATTCAGGATATTTTTTCTTAACACGTTTAGCCGTATCAATAACACCTTTTGAGTGACCATGCGCTGTGTCGATACTGATCACATCGACACCGGCGGCTTTGAGCGCATCAATTCTGTCTATAATATCGGGAGTAACACCAACAGCACCACCAACGCGCAATCTGCCAAACTGATCCTGGCAGGCTGTGGGTTTTGTCTTTTTCTTCTGGATGTCTTTGAAGGTGATAAGACCTGTGAGCTTCCCTTTTTTATCAATGATAGGAAGCTTTTCTATTTTATATTTTTTAAGAATTTCTTCCGCTTGCACGAGTGTGATATTTTGCGGAGCAGTGATCAGATTTTCTTTTGTCATGATACGCTCAACAGGGGCATTCATATCTTTTTGAAAACGGAGGTCACGATTAGTAATAATACCAACGAGTTTATTGTTACCATCAACTACAGGAATGCCACCAATCTTGAATTCGCGCATGATATTTTCGGCTTCCTGTACAGTAGCGTTGAGTGCTAATGTTACAGGATCAAGAATAAGTCCGCTTTGAGATCTTTTAACTTTTCTAACCTGTTCAGCCTGAAGTTCTACCTTCATGTTTTTGTGAATGAATCCCAGGCCACCTTCCAATGCCATGGCTATGGCAAGCTCAGCTTCTGTTACAGTATCCATTGCGGCAGATACAATAGGAATGTTAAGCTTAATGTTGCGGGTTAATTTTGATGAGGTATCAGTTTCGCGAGGGAGAACATCTGAATAAGCCGGTACAAGCAGAACGTCGTCGTAAGTAAGGGCTTCAAAAAGAAATTTGGAAGTATCGAGTGGCATAGCAAATAATTTAAGATTCATTATTTGCCGGGCAAAATTAAGCTAATTTCATCATTTACCAATTGACCCCTGCAAATGTTTTTATTTTGTCTACTGCAATCGATAGGGCTGGTCTTTTTCTTTTCGTTAATTTCAAGGTCGATGAATTTATTATCAAATTGCAGCCGTGATATTACTTTTTATTTCAAACCTATAACTATGAGAAATTTTTTAACCTTATTCTTCTTCTTACTCATAACATGTTCATTCGCTCAGGTTCAAACCGGAAAGGCTTCTTTCTATGCCGATAAGTTTGAAGGAAGCATGACCTCAAGCGGCGAAAAGTACAGGCACAGCAAGTTTACGGGTGCTCATAAATTCTTACCGTTCGGAACGAAAGTAAAAGTTACCAACCTGAGCAATAACGAAACGACAGAAGTTACTATAAACGACCGTGGCCCCTATGTTGAAGATCGCATTATAGATCTTTCTCGTGCAGCCGCAGAGAAACTTGGTTTTGTGAATCAAGGTCTTGCAGATGTAAAGCTGGAAGTAATAGATGCCGGTGATGGTAAGACAAGTGATCCTGGCCGACCGATTGAACACGTAACGGTTGACGAAAAAGAATTTTATGAATTTGAAATATCACGAATCGATCATCCGCGCGGTTATGGTGTGCAGATTGGAACCTACCAGGAGCTGGTTAATTTAATGCGCCTTTCTGAGAACCTGAAAAATTCTTATAAGAAAGAAGTAACCGTTCAAGTTAAGATCGTAAAAGGAGTAAAGTATTATGGATTAATATTAGGTCATTTCTCATCGCGTGAGAAAGCTGAGATATTTCGCGAAGAGCTGAAGAAGAAATTTCCGGATGCTTTTATCATGGAATACAAACTCATTTAAATAGCTGCGAGTTATGAGCTATGAGAAGCATCGACTCGAACTCGTAGCTCATAACTCATAGCTTTTTATCGAAACACATATCTCAAGCCAACGCCACCCTGATAGCGCATCAGGCCCGGATCTCGTTGTATATCTGTAAACATTTCCATTTCCATAAACGCAGTCACGGGCAAGTGAAAGTAGTTGTACTCAATGCCGACAACTGTAGTTTGTCCCAAGGTAGAACGATCTCTGCTGAATTTGCCGATATCGCTGGCAGCATATTGATAGGTGTATTCCAGCTTTGTGCTTTTTCCCTGAACACCAAGTCCGCCATAAATCTGTAATCCGGGTGAAATTTTTTTAGCGTCAATAGCGTAAAGAATTTTAAACTCAGCCATCCAGTCTGACTTTACACGACTTGTAATGTAAGAGATAAATGCTCCATTTGATAAGGTGTCGCGATTTACATAACTGTCAAACTGCTCGCGATAATACCGACTATATAATCCGCTGGATGCTTTCCCTGCATCCAGTACAAATGAGAAATGTTTGCTGGCATAGAACTTATAGGTAAGAGCAAACGGATCTCCCAGTTTAAAACCTATGCCGTGAAAAGGATATTTGCTTTCCTGAAATATGGGACAAACAATTCTGGCCTTGTTTCCCTTTACTCGTGTTGATTTGTAGTGAGATCTTGTGTATGAGCTTTTTCCATTGTTTTCTCTCTGCGCCAGCACCATGGCGGGTAGCAGAAAGAGAATCAATATGAAGATTTTTTGCAAACGCATTACAGCAAATATAATTCTTTTGCACGCCAGAGTTTGCCTTCATCTCGTTATTGACCGACTTTAACATCATGCAAACTCTTTGTATTGCATTTTGTGGAGCTGAGCATAATAGCCTTCTTTTTGCAATAATTCTTCGTGATTGCCAGCCTCTTTAATTTCACCATGATCAAGCACCATAATCTTGTCAGCTTTTTGAATGGTTGATAAACGATGGGCTATTACAATAGAGGTTCTTCCATTCAGCATTTTTTCAATGGCATTCTGAATCATCTCTTCTGTTTCTGTATCTACGGACGATGTAGCTTCATCAAGCACCAGAATTTTTGGATCGTAGACCATGGCACGGATAAAGGAAATAAGTTGTCGTTGTCCAACGGATAATGTTGCGCCACGCTCCATCACATTATATTGTAGTTTGCCTGGTAAGCGATCGATAAATTTACGTGCCCCTACTAAATCTGCCGCATGCCATACCATCTCTTCGGTAACTTCAGGATTGCCAAGTGTTATGTTGTTAAATATTGTGTCGGAGAAAAGAAATACATCCTGGAGAACAACACCAATGTTTTTACGAAGTGTACCAAGTTCATAGTCATTCAGGTTGACACCATCTATTTTGATGGAGCCTTGGTTGATTTCATAAAATCTGTTCAACAAATT
>DATCRE010000415.1:0-2210 GCA_036569145.1 Cyclobacteriaceae bacterium | reverse complement strand
GATTTTGATATATGTTCGATTGAAATCATCTTCCCAATAAAAGTTGAGCTAGTAAATAATCGGCAACAAGAACAGCAATAACACTAACCGTTACAGCTTTGGTGCTGGAGATGCCTACTTCCAAAGCGCCACCCTGTGTGTAATAACCTTTGAAACATGATATGGATGAAATTAAAAATCCAAACGTAAAGGCCTTGATCAACGCAAAGGTTATGGTAAACGGATTGAACTCTGAACGAAGTCCTTGTATAAATTCACCGGGAGCAACAATGTTAGTAACAATACCCACGAGATAGCCACCAACCATACCACACACCAGCGAAAAAATTACCAGCAACGGATACATTAGAGACGACGCAATAATTTTAGGAAGAGCCAGGTAAGATATGGAGTTAATGCCCATCACCTCAAGTGCATCGATCTGTTCGGTAATGCGCATCGTGCCAAGGCCACCAGCAATGCTGCCACCAACTTTACCAGCATAGATAAGCGACATGATGGTAGGACAAAGTTCAAGCACCAGCATTTCGCGAACTACCTGGGAGATAACATAATGCGGAATGAAAGGACTGTTCAACATGTTGAAGGCAGTCTGCACAGTATCCACCGCGCCAACAAATAACGACACAAGCATGAAAAGCCAGAGCGAGCCCACACCAATGTGCATACATTCGTCGAGCGTGAGTTTATAATATGTTCTGAATGATTCCCGGTTGGTAAACAGGTTACCGAGAAAGATAAAATACTGACCAATTTCTTTCATGAAGGCGCTTCGTTAGACCGCTGCTGTTATTATCTTGCTAAAGATACTTCAAAATAGAAAACCAGCAATGAACAAGCTTATTGTAGTAACAGGAGGAACGAAAGGTATAGGCAGGGCAATTCTTGAAAAGTTTGCTGCACAGGGTTTTGACCTGGCAACCTGCGCCAGAAATAAAGCTGATTTAGAGCATCTTAAAAGCGAAATAGAGAAAAGCTATCCGGGTACAAACGTCTTTACGCAGGTAGCCGATCTTTCGAAAAAAAGTGATGTAAAAAAATTTACAGATTATATCTTCAGCGTTAAAAGACCAATTGACATCCTGGTTAACAATGCTGGATACTTTGAACCCGGCGAGATTTCTACCGAACCTGAAGGAACATTGGAAGGCATGATGAATGCCAATTTATACAGTGCTTACTACACTACCCGCGGACTCATTCAAAGTATGAAAGACAGGAAGACAGGGCATGTCTTTAACATGTGTTCTGTTGCCAGCCTGAAGGCTTATCCCAATGGAGGATCGTATGCCATTTCAAAATTTGCGTTGCTCGGTTTTTCGAAATGCCTTCGTGAAGAATTAATGACATCAGGCATTCGGGTTACGGCCGTGATGCCTGGCGCAACGCGCACCGCCAGTTGGGATGGAGTGAATCTTCCGGATGAACGTTTTATGAAAGCTGAAGATGTTGCCGAAGCCGTTTACAGTGCATGGCTGCTTTCTGATCGAAGTGTTGTTGAAGAGCTGATTATCAGGCCTCAATTGGGCGACATCTGATTGTATTCTTATTCCATATATTCTTTCAACCCCTACGAACAAAATCTCCTGTTTAAGGGTTAATTTTGGTGTAAACTTTAGTCTTGTGAATTCTCAAATAGCAGCCATTAAAAACTATTGCAATAGCCTGGTTCAGTACAGTCGCCGTAAAACTGTTGAAGTGAAAATTGGCGATGTAGCCATGGGTGGAAATAATCCTATCCGTGTTCAATCCATGACAACGATCGATACCATGGACACGATGGGTTCGGTTGAGCAAACCATACGCATGGTTGAGGCAGGTTGTGAATATGTACGCATCACTGCACCAAGTATTAAAGAAGCGCAAAACCTGGAAGCGATAAAGAAAGAACTTCGCTTGCGTGGCTACAACGTTCCGCTCGTTGCCGATATTCATTTCACACCCAACGCTGCCGAGCTTGCTGCACGCCTTGTAGAGAAAGTACGCATTAATCCCGGCAACTATGCCGACAAAAAAAGATTTGAAGAAATAGAATATACCGATGCTTCATACGAAGCTGAGCTTGAACGTATCCGTCTGAAGTTTACGCCACTCATCAAGATTTGTAAAGAGCATGGAACCGCGATGCGCATTGGTACAAATCATGGTTCATTATCAGATCGAATACTAAGTCGTTATGGTGATACGCCACTGGGTATGGTGGAGTCAGC
>DATCRE010000414.1:0-5149 GCA_036569145.1 Cyclobacteriaceae bacterium | reverse complement strand
CCATTGAGCTCTATGCGTCACGCTGGTTTACCTTGGGAACTAGGTCTTGCAGAAGCGCATCAAACATTAGTTAAAAATAATTTGAGAAGCCGTGTAACGCTTCAGACTGACGGACAGATTCGTACAGGTCGTGATATCGCTATCGCTGCTCTGTTGGGTGCTGAAGAGTGGGGAGTTGCAACTGCAGCACTTGTTGTTGAAGGTTGTATTATGATGCGTAAGTGTCATTTGAATACTTGCCCTGTTGGTATCGCTACACAAGATGAAGATTTGCGTAAGTTGTTTACCGGTAACCCTGATCACGTGGTTAACTTCTTCCGCTTCTTAGCTGAAGACTTACGCGAAGTAATGGCAGAACTTGGTTTCCGCACCGTAAATGAAATGATTGGACGTGCTGATTTACTCCGTGTTCGTCAGGATATCGATCACTGGAAATTAAAGAAACTTGATCTTTCTCCGATCTTGCATTGTGAGCCTACACGTGAGCACGTAGGTATCTATAAGCAGATCGAACAAGATTTTGAATTAGAGCGAGTACTAGACTGGAAGCTTGTTGAAGCAGCCAGACCTGCACTTGATGATGCTGAGAAAGTATCAGGAAGTTTCTCTATCAGAAACACTAACCGCTCTGTTGGTGCTTTGTTATCGAACGAGATCTCGAAGAAATACAAAGGCGTTGGTTTACCTGAAGATACTGTTCAATTCTCATTTAAAGGTTCTGCAGGACAAAGCTTTGGCGCTTTCGTAGCACCAGGTGTAACGTTCAATCTTGAAGGAGAAGCGAACGATTATTTTGGAAAAGGATTATCGGGTGGTAAACTGATTGTTCGTCCTGATAAGGAATCTACATTCAAGCCAGAAGATAATATGATCATTGGTAACGTAGCGTTCTATGGTGCGACTGCAGGTGAAGCCTACATACGCGGTCAGGCAGGCGAGCGTTTCTGCGTTCGTAATTCTGGTGTGAGTGCAGTTGTAGAAGGTGTTGGTGATCACGCTTGCGAGTACATGACAGGTGGTCGTGTAGTTATTCTTGGTAAAACGGGTAGAAACTTTGCCGCTGGTATGAGTGGTGGTATAGCTTATGTGTTTGATCCTGAGAAATCACTTGAGAGACTTGTCAACAAAGACATGGTTGAACTTGAAGTGATGACAGATGAGGATAAGCATGAGGTAAAAACCATGATCGAGAAACACTTCAAGCATACGGGTAGCGATCCTGCTGAATGGGTTATTGAAAACTGGAATACAGCCAGCGATCTGTTTGTAAAAGTTATGCCTAAAGATTATAAAGCTGTGCTTTTGAAACGCAAGGCTAACAAATCACATTCGGCCATAAAAGCTGCGGCTGTAACTGTTAAATAATTGTTTGATTTCGAATTAAGATAAGATATGGGACAAGTAGATGGATTTATGAAGTACTCACGCGAGATGGCAAAATCTCGTGATCCTAAAGAAAGAATAAAAGATTACAAAGAAGTTTATACCCCAATGGATAAGGAGCAGCTGCACCACCAGTCTGCCCGATGCATGGATTGTGGTGTACCTTTTTGTCATAACGGCTGTCCACTGGGCAACAACATTCCTGATTTTAATGATGCCGTTTATAATGGTAAGTGGGATGAAGCTATCCGCATCCTGAGCAGCACGAATAACTTCCCTGAATTCACGGGAAGAATTTGTCCAGCACCATGCGAAGCCAGCTGCGTGTTGAGTATTAACAACAAAGCTGTTACTATTGAGTACATCGAAAAAACAATTGCCGAAATGGCATTTGAAAAAGGTTATATCAAACCGACACCTCCTAAGAGTCGCTCAGGTAAACGTGTTGCTGTTGTAGGTTCTGGTCCTGCAGGTCTCGCCGCTGCTGCACAATTAAACAAAGCAGGCCACTGGGTTACAGTGTTCGAGAGAAGTGACCGGATAGGTGGCTTGTTACGTTATGGTATTCCTGATTTCAAACTTGAGAAATCTGTTGTTGAAAGACGCGTTCGTTTGATGGAGCATGAAGGTATTGTGTTTAAAACAAATTCTCATGTAGGCGTTAATGTAAGTGCACAACAATTGAAGTCAGAGTTTGATGCTGTTGTTCTTTGTGGAGGAGCATCTGCGCCAAGAGATCTTCCTATACCAGGTAGAAACTTCAAAGGTGTACATTTCGCGATGGAGTTCCTATCTCAAAACAACAAGCGTGTTGCTGGTGATAAAATTTTCTCTAATGAAATTCTTGCGACTGACAAGAATGTATTGGTGATTGGTGGTGGTGATACAGGTTCTGACTGTGTGGGTACTTCTAATCGTCATGGTGCAAAAGCTATTAATCAAATTGAATTATTAGCGAAGCCTCCGGTAAATCGCAATGACAATAACCCATGGCCAAACTGGCCGATGATTCTGATGACATCATCTTCACATGAAGAAGGTGTTGACAGACAGTGGGCTATTCTAACAAAGGAATTTTTAGGTGATAACAATGGTCGTCTCACAGGCTTAAAAGTTGTTGACATCAAGTGGGGTGTTGATGCAAAAGGTAAGATGGGCTTTGAAGAGATTGCGGGTACTGAGCGTGTAATTCCTTGCGAACTTGCATTGCTTGCCATAGGTTTCGTAGGTGCCGAGAAAGGTGGCATGATTGACGAGCTTAAAGTTGAGCTTGACGAACGTGGTAACATCAAGGCAACTAATTATCATACTACACAAGAAGGTATTTTTGCTGCTGGTGATATTCGTCGTGGTCAGTCACTTGTAGTTTGGGCAATCTCTGAAGGTCGTGAAGCAGCCCGCGCAGTTGATACATGGTTAATGGGTCAATCAAATCTGGAAACTAAAGACGAATCTTTTGTTCATTTAACGCAGGAAGCTTAATTCTTCTGTTCGAAAGTATAAATACAAAACAACCCGGGGCATCTTCGGGTTGTTTTTGTTTTATGGCAGTTTGTAAAGACTTTGCGCCACGTACTATTAACTTATTACTATTAACTGATAACTAATTTCACCTATCCATATAACTTTCTAATTTTGCCTTCCTAAACTAAGATGCACGTGGCAGGTAAAGTAAAAATTGGAACGGTGCAGATGTCATGCACCAGTCAACCCGCTGAGAATCTCAGCAAGGCGATTACAAAAATTCGCGAGGCAGCCGCTAAAGGCGCTCAGATTGTGTGCCTTCAGGAGTTGTTTACTTCTCTCTATTTCTGTGATGTAGAAGACTACGAAAATTTTAAGCTCGCAGAAGCTATACCAGGTCCTTCTACTGATGCATTATCTGCGGTAGCCAAAGAGCTGGGTGTAGTAATCATTGCTTCTTTATTTGAGAAACGTACACAAGGAATATATCATAACACTACGGCTGTTATTGATGCTGATGGTTCTTATCTTGGCAAATACAGAAAGATGCATATACCGGACGACCCGGCGTATTATGAAAAGTTTTATTTCACACCTGGTGATTTAGGTTATAAAGTCTTCAAAACAAAATTTGCTACAATAGGTATTCTTATCTGTTGGGATCAATGGTATCCTGAAGCATCACGCATCACGGCGTTGATGGGGGCAGAGATTTTATTTTATCCAACGGCTATTGGCTGGGCAACATCGCAAGATGAATTAACGAATGAAGAACAATATGGCGCATGGCAAACCATTCAACGTAGTCATGCCGTGGCAAATGGCGTTCACGTAGTGAGTGTAAATCGTGTAGGCTTCGAGCAAAATGGTGCGATGAAATTCTGGGGAGGCTCATTCATTGCCAATCCCTTCGGAAGAATTTTATACAAGGCATCTCACGACCAGGAAGAAGTAAACGTTCTTGAAATCGACGTAAACAAAACCGACAGCTACCGTACACACTGGCCATTTCTCAGGGACAGAAGAATAGACTCCTATCAGCCGATTACGAAGAGGTTTATTGATGAGGAGTAATTTAATTAAGTTATAACGCGGAGTTACACAGAGGAGCACAGAGTTACACAGAGAGAAGGATGCAAGTTGAAAATGAGATTGCGACGAAGATTATTGGTTGCGCTATTGAAGTGCATAGAACTCTAGGCCCCGGACTTCTGGAATCTGCTTATCAAAGGTGTTTAGCTTTTGAACTGATTAATACCGGGCTTTCTATTGAGCAAGAGAAACCCTTACCTATTATTTATAAAGACGTGAAACTTGATCATGGCTATCGCCTTGATTTACTTGTGGAGAATAAAGTTGTCGTAGAACTAAAGACAATTGAAGACTTCACAGATGTTCACACTGCGCAAGTTCTGACATATTTAAGACTTGGTAATTATAAGCTCGGCATCCTAATAAATTTTCACACCACTCTTTTAAAGAATGGGATTAAAAGAATTGCTAATTAATTCTCCGTGTAACTCCGTGATCCTCTGTGCCACTCTGTGAAATAATAATACACTATGACTAAGACACCCATCCAACTAGGCTACCACTTCCCTGCAGAATTTGCTAAGCATGATGCTATGTGGTTAAGCTGGCCGCATAAGGAAGCTTCGTGGCCGGGGAAGATTGAAACTATTTTTCCGGTTTATGCACAGTTTATAAAACTTGTGGCTGAAGGTGAGAAAGTAAATATCAATGTTGTTGATGAGGCGATGAAGCAAAAGGCATTGCGTCATGTTCAGGAGGCGGGTGCTGATTTGAATAATGTTCAATTTTTTATCCATCCAACAAACGACGCATGGTGTCGTGATCATGGCCCGGCATTTTTGATTAATCCAACAGAAAAGAAAAAGATGATTGTCGACTGGGGATATAATGCCTGGGGGGACAAATATCCTCCGTTTGATCTGGACGACGTTATACCAACGCTGATCGCGAAGCATTACAATTTGCCAGTTGTATATCCGGGCATTGTTATGGAAGGTGGTTCGGTAGATTTCAATGGTAAGGGAACTGTTCTTACTACAACATCTTGCTTGCTAAATAAAAACAGAAATCCTCATCTCAATCAAAAGCAGATTGAGGAATATCTTCACAGCTACTATGGCGTTAGTAATATATTATGGCTTGGTGATGGTATTGTAGGCGATGATACAGATGGACATATCGACGACATCACACGATTTGTTAATGAAGATACTGTCGTCACCGTTGTGGAAGAGAATAAGTCAGACGACAACTACGAACCATTGCATGA
>DATCRE010000413.1:0-2918 GCA_036569145.1 Cyclobacteriaceae bacterium | reverse complement strand
TTATCTTCATCATCAAAGTGATCCAACAATTCCTCAACTGCTTTTGATAGTCTTGCGTGGTCAAGTTCTTCATGAACTTTGCTTTCAATTACTTCAGTATGAGTTGCTATTCTGCCGTTTATCTCTTGTCTGAATTTATGTTTTCGATATTCATTCTTGCACATGTTATGCGCTACGGAATAAATCCAGGTAGTAAAAGGTTTCGATACATTGTAACGAGAAGGATCTTCTATAATTTTAACAAACACATCGTGTAAAAAATCCTGAGCCTTGTTTTCATCCTTCCATAGCATTCGATAAAAATAACGCAGAATCTTTTTACAATAGCGGTGGTACAGCAAGGTGAAGGCACGTTCCTCCCCCTGCTGTACCAGCACCATTAACTCTTCATCAGTTTTCTTTGAAAGCCTATTAAAAAACATCAGACAATAATTCTATTGCTCAATAACTTCCATAAAAACGCGAAACCCAACGGTGATATCGGCTCTATCATAGGTGTTTATACTTTCTATCGTTGATTCTTCAGGCTTGTGATTCCAGCTTCCTCCACACGCTTTGCCTTTTTCATTAGTCATCTCCGCAACATTACCTACCACATCATAAAGTCCCATGCCATTTGGAAAGTAAGCGCCCACAGGTGCCATCATAGTAAAGCCATCGGCTGTAGGCATATGGTTCCGCGTCATGCAACTCGTTACTTTATCATCGAACTTGAAGTTACCTAAAGCACAATCAAATTTATTGAGATACTTATTTCTGTAATTGTAAAAATGAAACCATGGATACAGGATATGGCTATCGCTAAAGCGCATCATTTTCACATCTCCATCTTTTGTTATCTCAGATAAAGTGTCTTTTGGGAGTGTCATTTTTATAATATTATCATCTAACGTCCATGATTGAAATTCCTTATAGCCCAGTGCAGCCATCTGCCATTCCTGAACTGAAGGCAGTCTGAAAACAACCTTCTTAAATTTACGACCATCCTGCGCATTATACTGATCGGTTATCCAGGAACAGTACGCCTGGGCACCTTCATAGGGAATACTAACGGCGGGATAGTTAATAAAGAATTTTTGTTTTTTATAGGGCACCCTTGGAGCACTATATCCTTTCATAAAGGAAAGCGCAGGTTCCTCAAAAGAAGATAAATCAAATTTAAACTTATCGTATTGCTGCATAAGATTGTTTTGCTTCAGATAGTTAAGAAACTCATTATACTGCTTGTTTGTAATCTCAAACTTTTGTGCATAGATGTTTCCCTTAATAAGCATCTGCGTACCTTCTGTTTCTTTTAAATTGAGCGCATATTTAAAGTAAGGCACATTCATCACGCGTTCACGATTCAGAAAACTTTGTACAATGTCCGTCTTATTCGTTTCGTTCGCGAGCTTCATTACAATGTTTTCAAGATCTTTTGCTTTCTCTATCTCACCATTTTTTAAATAATGCTGATCAAGCATAAGCATGGGCACGAGGTAATTTGCATTCAGTACCTTACCAGCTGCCGTTTTACTTTCTCCATTAAAGTCAACCGTGAGGTAGTCAAGCAAAAACTGGTTCTCGAAATTCTCTTTAATGGTTGATATGTTATCGATGCGGTTTTTACTAAGCATCGAGGCAAGTCCTACTACATAAAGCTGATTTTTAATGGAGGTGATATTATCTTGTGAGAGCGTGAGTGCATAATAGAATTTCTTTTCAGGATTCTGTTCAGGCAAGAGCGCACACAAGGTTTTCTTGAGTTGAAGTACATCATCTGGCAACACATCGGAAGATATTTTTAGATGAAGTGATCTTAACTTTGCATCCCGATAGGTTATATCATGAAGCATATCCAGGTTAAGAACCTGAACATCTCTTCTCACATTCATAACATCCTGCAAAACAAATAATGGCAGCGTTGTATTATCACCTTCAGTGAAGAGAATTGCGCCGTCTGCTAACGACATCAATACATTGTAACTATAGTTTAATAAGGATTGCGATAATTCATCAGACTGGAAAAGCCGTTGACTAAACTCCTTTCGCGTTGCATCCTGTAACATGTATTCATGAAAAAGAAGTAACGCAGCGTATGACGCCGGATGATCAGGACGTTTAGAAAAAGCTTTGTTCAGATAATCTCCGGCATTAACTGAAAATCCAGCATTCCATCCCTGAACCAGATTCGACTCATAAGAATCAGGAAGAGCATCTTGTATGTCCCTCACTATCTTATCGAGTTCCTGCTTCGATGCTTGCGCATAGCGACTCGACAAATAATAGTTAACCCATGCCTCTGCATCTGTTCGATGACGAGAAACACGATCATGCCATTGAAGTGATTGACTGTAATACCAATCAACAGATTCAATGATTCTTGTTTTAGGATATATCGTTTGAGGATTATCTGCAGCCTGAAGACAAACAGGTAGCAGAAGTATGAGAAAAAAGATTATCTTTTTCATGTTCAGTTGTTTTTCTCTCTGTACACCTGAAAATGCTAAAGGTTCAAATAATCCTAAAAAATAAATGAAGATCTGTCAGTTGTGTGCTGTTGCTTATTGAGGATGCTTTTAAAAAATTCTATTTGAACTACTCATATTTGAGCATAAAAAAAGGCCGTCTTTATGAGACAGCCCTTCTAAATAAATTCAGTTTAATCTTACTGTGGCTTTTTGTCAAGCACATTAGCAGTAAAGGTAATTTGAGAACCGTCAGTGTTCGTTGCGTTAGAAACGATCGTAACAACTTTATTCTGTTTACCCATTTTACCAGCGCTGTTAAAGCCTAATGTAATTTCACCCTTGCCTCCAGGAGGAATTGGCTCACGTGGCCAGCCTTTCGGTGTAGTGCAACCGCAGCTAACCTGAACGTTAGTAATAACCAACGCTTCGTTACCTGTATTGGTGAACTTAAAAGTCTTCTCAACTTTA
>DATCRE010000412.1:0-9823 GCA_036569145.1 Cyclobacteriaceae bacterium | reverse complement strand
GGCATGCCCGGCAAGCGCACCTAAAAAGGTTGGCTCATTTTT
This sequence comes from Cyclobacteriaceae bacterium, assembly GCA_036569145.1. Classification (GTDB taxonomy): domain Bacteria; phylum Bacteroidota; class Bacteroidia; order Cytophagales; family Cyclobacteriaceae; genus DATCRE01. The sequence continues at coordinate 9,781 of DATCRE010000412.1, read as the reverse complement.
GTATGGAACACCAAACTCAGTTGCTGTGTTTTTAACGATGGATGAAATTTTGCGATAGTGAACGTGGCAGATAGTGGGGAACAAATGATGTTCAACCTGGTAATTCAACCCTCCTACATACCATGAGAATAAACGGCTTTCATTGGCAAAGTTAGTTGTAGTTAACATCTGATGAATAGCCCAATTGTTTTCAAGCTGACCATTTTCAGCCACTACAGGATACTCTGTTCCATCAATTACGTGCGCTGGTTGAAAGATGATAGCAAGAATAAAACCAGCCAGATAATGCATCGTTGCAAAGCCTAAAAATATTTGCCAGCCACTCAGGAAAGGCAACATGATAGACGGAATAACAAAGATGTACACAAAGTAAAGAAGCTTAGTACCAATAAGAATAATCCATTCAATAGTAACATTGGCCTTTTGTTTTTTAGTGAGGCCGGTCTTGGTATAGTTTATCAAACGCACAAAATCTTTTACAAATACCCAAACCAATGTCATCAATCCATAAATAACCCACGCATAGATATGTTGAAATTTATGAAATGATTTCCAGTCAGAATCGGGATGCATGCGAAGCACACCACGTGGACTGATGTCTTCATCGGCTTCATGAATATTGGTATACGTATGGTGAAGAACGTTATGCTGAAGCTTCCAGTTGAATGCGCTGGCACCAACTAAGTTCAGAGAATAACCAAGAAAATTATTTAGCCATGGTTTATTTGAATACGCTCCATGATTAGCATCGTGCATTACTGACAGACCAATGCCACCAATACCAAAACCCATCACGATACAAAAGAGAAATAAAATCCACACGTTTGTAAATAAACCGCTTATGATGAGAAAATATGGAATGAAATAAAGTGAGAACATAAAAACTGTCTTAAACTTCATTTCATTGTTAGCATGTTTACTAATGTTGTTAGTCTTGAAATATTCATTAACACGCTTATTGAGTGTAATGAAAAAGTCCTGTCGATTGTTCGCGAATTTTAAAGACGTGTATTCAGGCATTTTAAACTATTTAATGTTTACACAACATGCCATCCGGCACAAAAGCAGGATAGAAAAATTAACCGTAGATTTCAAATCTAAGGAAGATTAGAGTGACAACGAGTGTTAGGCCTTTTAAATAATTAGAGAGGTGCTAATCAGACTCTTAAACAAGGTTTTATAACTCGGCAATAACAGTTCTTCCTCCCTTTGTGATGTCGCCAATCTTAACATTGATTTTAGCATCAAGCGGCAAAAAGATATCGACGCGCGAGCCAAACTTGATAAAACCAAATTCATCGCCCTGGTTTAGTTGTTGACCTTCTTTCACATACCATTTTATACGACGTGCCAACGCTCCGGCTATCTGACGAAATAAAATCTCCACTCCCTTAGAGGTCTTTACAACCACAGTTGTGCGTTCATTCTCTGTGCTTGATTTAGGATGCCACGCAACAAGATATTTACCCGGATGATATTTGAAGAAGCTGATTACACCACCCACTGGCATACGGTTAACATGGACATTAACAGGTGACATGAAGATTGATACTTGCTTGCGTCTGCCTTTTAAATATTCGGTTTCTTCAGTTTCTTCAATAACAACAACTTTACCATCTGCTGGTGCAATAACATTTTTGTCGTTCTTCTCTATGTTGAAAATCGGGTTTCTGAAAAACTGAAGGATCAGCAGATAAAAAATAATACTGACTACAATAAATCCATTCTGCAACAAGGCGCTTGCTGGAAAAAAGTGACCAACGGCCCAGTTCAAGGCAACCAGAACTACGAGTAAAACAAAAAGTAAGGTGCGTCCTTCGCGATGGATAGTCATGTTTAATAATTTAATTAATACATAAAAAAAGCAGCAAGCCTCCGCTTGCTGCCGCAAAGTTAATTTTTATTTTCTAAGTGAGGTCGTATTTCTTTTAATACCCGCCTCTGTACTTGTAAGTTTTGGCTACTTTATCGATAGCTACCATGTAAGCAGCTGTGCGCATCGGCACATTGTATTGCTGCGCTGTTTTATAAACATTGTTGAAAGCATCTTTCATAATACGATCTGAACGACGATTTACTCGATCAGCAGTCCACTTATAACCCAATCGGTTCTGCACCCATTCAAAATAAGACACCGTTACGCCACCGGCGTTGGCCAGAATATCGGGTACAACCATAATTCCCTTTTCATTAATAATACTGTCCGCACGAGACGAGGTAGGACCATTTGCGCCTTCTACAATGAGCTTTGCTTTTATGTTGGCAGCGTTGGAGCTCTTAATCACGTCTTCAGTGGCGGCTGGTACAAGCACGTCAACGTTCAATGTAAGTAAATCTTCACCTTTTATTTTTTCGGCACCTGCAAAACCTTCTAATGAGCCCTTGTTTCCTTCGCGGTATTGCCATGCTTTTTCAATATCGATACCATTAGCATTATAGTATGCTCCTGAAAGATCACTTACAGCCTGCACAATAAGTCCACGTTCATGTAACAGGCGCGCTGCCCACGATCCAACATTTCCAAAGCCCTGAACAGCACAGGTAGCTTTGAATGGATTGATCTTTAATTTTTCCATAGCCGAAAGTGCAGAAACCATAACACCGCGACCAGTAGCTTCTGTTCTTCCTAATGAACCACCCAGCACTATAGGCTTACCCGTTACAACAGCAGGCACAGTCATGCCTTGCGTGCGTGAATATTGGTCCATAAGCCAGGCCATTTCGCGAGGACCAGTGCCCATATCAGGAGCTGGTATATCTTTATCCTGACCAAACACATCTATCATGGCTTGTGTGTAAGCCCGCATCAATCGTTCAATTTCTCCTGATGACATTTCGCGTGGATTGCATGTAACACCACCTTTAGCACCACCATAAGGAATATCGACAACAGCACACTTCCATGTCATCCAGGCAGCGAGTGCTTTAACCTCATCAATATTAACGAGCGGATCGAAACGAATTCCTCCTTTTGACGGACCAAGAATTGTTGAATGAATTACCCGGTAGCCTTCGAATACTTTGATGCTGCCATCATCCATTGTAACGGGCAGCGCCACAATAACCTGTCGGGTTGGTGTTTTTAATACATTGTAGATTTCATCTTCAAGACCAAGAAGCTGTGCTGCTTCGTGAAATCTTGTCATCATGGCTTCAAAAGGATTTTCCTTGTCTTTGAGTGGTGCCGGTTCTATATACGCCATATAAAATGGAAAATTTAGTTTGGTTTCTTATGAAGTTAAAATAGCTCAAAATCGTTCAAAGAAACGATTTAAAACGATTGCAAAGATAGGTAAAGGTTCAAGAAAGTTGAGTGCTCGTGTGATATGAAAATTCAACGCCCAACGTATCTATAAGGTATACATAATTAGGCAGAATTATATTTCGAAACTTACTTTAGTTCGACTTTTTTAATCGTATGAATGCCAATTTTTAATTGAAAATTAATTTCAGAGATGTAGGTATTATTGTCTTAACCAACTCAGGCTGAATTGGAATCATATCACACTATGCCAGTATGGAATTATACTTCATCAAAGAAATAAATGATCAGAAAATCTCCAGGTAGGCTACAATAAAGGGTGCTGAAATCAAAAGACCATCAAATCGATCCAGGAATCCACCATGTCCGGGAAGGCTGTTACTCGAATCTTTTATCTCAATGCTTCTTTTCAGAAGTGATTCAACAAGGTCGCCAAAAGTTCCTCCAACGATTATAATCAAACCCACAATCATCCATTGAAGGAGACTCAGGCTTTCAAAAAATTGAGAGAGGCCATAGGCAAATAGTAATGCCAGGAGTGCACCACCAATAAAACCTTCCCACGATTTTTTTGGAGAGATGCGTTCAAATAATTTTCGTTTGCCAAAGAATGTTCCTGCAAAGTAGGCACCGGTATCACTGGCCCATAAAATAAACAGGCATCCAAAAATGATCTGATAATTATAGATTCCATTTTCAAACGCGGCTACATTCAACAATGAGAATGGCACTGCCACATAAAACACACCTAGAAAAGTGAAGGCTATGTTGGTGAAAGGTTTGCGTTCAAATTTTTTATAGAGCTTAATGAGATACACAAAAGAGATGAGTGGAAATATAAGAATGTAGTATTTACCGGGCAGTGAGTATTTTTCAATGAAGAATGATAAGCCATAAATAAAAATACCACAGATGGTTCCAAAAGTTTTTAATGGAATCATGCCATCGAGTCCGGCCAGCTTATAAAATTCCAGCAAGGAAAACAGAGAGATAATAAAAAAGATGGCAAAGTATGTCCAATCGCTATAGCAGACACCGGCAATAATGCCGGCTGATCCTAGAAGACCTGTAATGATACGTTGGGTGAGGTTATTGTATTTGCGAATGGCCGACGTCACTGTTTATAAATTTTATTTTAGGTTGACAAAGATGCGAATTAGATTCAGTTTTTAAAGGGAGGACGAGGACTCTTCGGTTTCTATTGTTCGCCGATCATTAAAAAATTTCCATAGATAGTAAAGTAAACAGCTTGTGACAGCGGCGCTCACTAATACAGCCTGCCAGGGAGCTGATTCTGTTTTCTCCAAATCTGTTTCAAGAGTACCTCGATTGTAAAGAAACATAGCTACAACACTAAAGCCGTTGTTAAAAAAATGTGCAAACATAGGCACCGCCAAATTACCAGACCAATAATATAAATAACCAAAGAGCGCACCCAGAAACAGGCGTGGAAAGAATCCAAAAAATTGAAAATGCACAGCACTGAAAATGACTGCACTTATCCATATAGCAACATGAATGTTTCTGCTACCCCGCCATATTTCATTTTGAATCATGCCTCTGAAAACTAACTCCTCACCAATAGCGGGAAAAATAGCTACGACCAACAGGCAGAGCATTAAATCACCAAATGATGTAAATGATGTGACTGCTTTTGTAATCAAGGCGTTCTGATCTTCTCTGGATTTGGCCCATTCTTCAAACTCCTTTAGAAAATCCGGGAAGTGTACATTCACATTCCATTCTGTAACCGGCGAAATAGCGATGATAAAATTGAATCCAATTATTGCTACGATGATGAAGACAAAAAGCAATCGGGGCTCTCTTTTAAAGAAGGGAGCCAACTTTTTTTGTTCAATAGTTCGGATATGAATATAAGGCAGAACGATAAGGCCAATAAAACTACCAATACCCTGCGTGATTAATAACGGATAAAATAAATTATTCTCATCCGTCATGTTCATGATGTCATTGACAAGATTGCCTTCATAGAAAAGTGAAGCAATGCCAAGCCCAATCAAAGGGCCAATTAACAGGAAGCCTAGCAACAGGTTTACAGAAATATTAAAGAGGGAGAATATGGGGCGTTTATCGGATACTAAATTTTGTGGTTGAAGCATTGAACAAATCCTTGTTATCTTTGCGCCAAAGATGGCAAAAATCGGCAATATTGACTTAGGGGATTTTCCCTTGCTTCTCGCACCTATGGAAGATGTGAGTGATCCGCCTTTTCGGGCAGTTTGCAAGCAAGGTGGGGCTGATTTAATGTATACGGAGTTCATTTCATCTGAAGGCCTTATTCGTGATGCTGCAAAAAGCCGTCAGAAGCTTGATATTTTTGAATATGAACGCCCAATCGGAATCCAACTTTTTGGAGGCGATATCGGCAACATGGTGCAATCGGCACAGATTGCTACAGAAGTTAATCCCGATTTGATTGATATCAATTATGGATGCCCGGTTAAAGCCGTAGCATGTCGTGGAGCAGGCGCTGCTTTACTTCAGGATATTCCAAAGATGGTGCAGATGACAGCTGAGATTGTAAAATCTACTCATTTGCCTGTAACCGTTAAAACCCGCCTGGGCTGGGATGACAGCACCAAAAATATTGTTGAAGTTGCCGAACGCCTTCAGGATATTGGCATTAAAGCGCTTACCGTTCACGGCCGCACAAGAGTGCAGATGTATAAAGGCTCCGCTGACTGGACTTTGATTGGCGAAATAAAAAATAATCCACGAATGCATATCCCCATTTTTGGTAATGGTGATATTGATTCGCCTGAGAAAGCATTGGAGTATAAAAACCGTTATGGTGTAGACGGCCTTATGATTGGTCGTGCAGCTATTGGTTATCCATGGATCTTCAATGAAATAAAATCATATCTGAATAACGGTGAAAAACTTTCACCACCTGATATGGCCGAACGTGTGCGTATAGCGAAGCAGCATCTCGATTTTTCTATTCGCTGGAAAGGTCCCAAGCTAGGCATTTTTGAAATGCGCCGTCATTATACCAATTACTTCAAAGGTATACCTGATTTTAAACCTTATCGCACGAAATTGGTAGAGACTGATACGTATGAAGAAGTGTCTGCTATACTGGATGAGGTTGGTGAGACTTTTGTTTTGGCATAAATTTTCAGTTTCAGATTTCTAGTTTCAGGTTCAACCTAGCATTAGTCTTGCGCCTAATTCAATACAAACCTGGAGCGTTTAACCTTAGAACTTTGAACGGAAGAACATTGAACTTACAGCTACTTTTCTTCATTGTGTTTTTCACAAGCTGTAACAGTCTTGCGCAACAGCCAGATTTCAGGTTACGGATTGATTCTCTTATTACGGCTAAAACAGCAACACCATTCAACGGCATTATTGTAATCTCACAAAATGGAGTTACAAAATATTCAAAAGCTCAAGGCTATTCCGATTTTGAAAACAAGATCCTGCTAAATCAATTCAATCAATTTGTGATTGGCCCTATCAGCAAACAAATAACGGCTGTGTTAGTGCTTCAGGAGAGTGATAAAGGTAATCTTAAACTTAACGTACCTATTCGTCAATACTTGCCGAAGCTAAATCAACCGTGGGCAGACACTGTAACAATACATCAACTGCTTACACATACGCATGGCATAACAGAACTCGACAAGCCATTATCGTTTAAAGCAGGCTCTTCATTTGCGTATTCTCAAATAGGGTATGATTTACTGGCAAAAATTATTGAGCAAACATCAAAGAAGTCATTTGCTGATCTGTCTGCTGAACTTTTTAGTACATGCAAAATGTACAACACATTTCATCCGTCATTACATAAGCATAAAAATTTAGTGAAGGGTTATACCGAACTGGCAGATGGAAACTTGGTCGTTGAGAATAACAACTCTCAATACAATGTGGCTGCTGGCGGCTTTATATCAACAGCAAATGACTTAGTTCTCTGGAACAATGCTCTTTTCATAGAAAGAAAGCTGCTAAAAAGAAGTTATGCGCAGATGATCAAGAAGCAAAAAGGTGCTACACGAAATCATCCTTTGTTTGGATCAACGGATTATGGATACGGAATTACAATAGACACAAATGATAACATCACTCAACTTGGTCAGACAGGTTTTGTGCCTGGATTTGCCTCAATGAATTTTTATTTTCCTGAAAGCAAGACCAGCGTAATTGTACTGGAAAATGTAGCCAGAGGTAATGATGATTTGAAGAAAACATTCTACTACCATCTGGCCATCTTGAAAATGCTACGAGCAGATAAAATGCTGGTTAAACAAACTGTAAAAAAATCCCCTTCAAAACATTAGTTTCCTCTTACAGACTTTTACATTCACCAAAATATTTTCACTGATCTATTTCGTGAATGAAAATTCAGTCATAACGGGCAAATGATCTGATGGGTAATACTTACCATCGTTGTCAGTTATAATGGTATAATTCTCAACTTTCCATCCTGCAGAATAAAAAATATAATCAATGGCTTTGCATGGGACACTAACGTTGAAAGTACAGAATGTACCTTGTGTATTACTCTCTGGTCGTGAGTCATAAAGCTGTTTACCTGTTGGTGCTATCATAACAGGATACGCACGTTCTGATTTTTCACAATTAAAATCTCCGGTGAGGATAACAGGAAGATCACCTGTAAGATCTTTTATTTTTGTTTTGATAAGTTCAGCACTTTTTTCGCGAGCCAGCGCACCCATGTGATCAAAATGTGTATTGAATAAAAAATAATCTTTCTTCAATTTCTTGTCATAAACTTTTGTGTAAGTAGATACGCGTGTTATGGCAGCATCCCAGCTTTTACTACCGGGCACATCTGGTGTTTCTGAAAGCCAGAATGTTTTTTGTTCTTCAATAGTAAACCGGTTGCGCTTAAGAAAGATAGCGGAGTATTCACCTTTTGTTTTACCATCATCACGACCTACGCCAACATACATATATCCCGGCAGCCCTTTCAACAGATCTTGCATTTGAGAATGTAACGCCTCCTGTACACCCAATACATCGGGATTGTATTTGTGAATGAGATCAAAAACTTTGTGAGCTCTGTTTGGCCATTGATTGATGCTGTCAATGGCAATATTTAATCTGATGTTATAGGTCATCACGGTTAACCTCTGAGCATTACCCATCATACAACACAAAAAAATACAGGCGGTTAGTGCAACTATGCGAATCATATCCTGAAAAATTATTTGCCGTTCCTCATGTTGAGTCATGAAATCCTAATACATCCTGTAATATGAAAAAAAAGCCGAACAAAAGTCCGGCTTTTTTGATGGATGTCTCCACTTGAGGTTAGCCCTCACGAATAGTAATATGTGTAGTTACAATGCTTCAACGGCCTGAACTTCATCAGGCATCATGCGCTTAAAAAGATTTTCAATACCAGCTTTAAGCGTAACCATAGATGATGGGCAACCACTGCAAGAGCCTTGCAATTTAACACGCACGATACCTTCATTGAATGAATGATAGGTAATGGCACCGCCATCCTGCTCTACTGCAGGACGAATATACTCTTCAAGAATGGCTTTTATTTTACGAACGGTTTCTGTCTCTTCACCTGTTGTCTCAGCTTCAGGCTCATTTACTTCAATGATATATCGGCCTGATTCTAAAAATTTCTTGATATGATCTTTGATTGTGTTCTGAATCTCAATCCAATCAACACCTTCTTTCTTTGTAACGGTTACAAAGTTGCTCATGTAAAACACGCGGTCTACAAAAGGATATTCAAAAAGTTCTTTCGCCAGAGGTGCTATCGCTGTACCCTCTGCATCCGGAAAATCGAAGCTCATACCATCGGGGATAAGCATTTCGTTCACCACAAATTTTAGTGAATTAGGATTTGGATTTGATTCGAGATAGATGTGAATATTTTTTGGAGCTGCCTGTAGCATAATGTTCGTTTATTGACCGAACAAATTTAGGAATTTAAAGTTCAATCATGCCTGCATAGAACTTGTTTTATTCTTCAGGATCGCCCAATGAATTCTCCCATTTACTCACGACTACGGTTGCAATACTGTTTCCTACCACATTTGTAGCGCTTCTGCCCATATCAAGCAAAGGATCAATACCCAGAAGCAAAGCAAGTCCCGCTTCAGGAATATTAAAGATGGCTAATGTACCGGCAATAACAACTAGTGAAGCCCGGGGCACTCCGGCAATACCTTTACTGGTAAGCATCAGCACCAGCAACATGCTGAGTTGAGTAGCAAGAGGCAGATGAATAGCGTATGACTGTGCAATGAACAATGAAGCGAATGTCATATACATCATGCTGCCATCAAGGTTGAATGAATAACCTAGTGGCAACACAAAACTTACAATCTTGTCTTTACATCCAAATTTTTCAAGCTCTTCCATGGTTTTAGGAAATGCAGCCTCACTGCTGCTCGTACTGAAGGCAAGCAGAACCGGGTCTTTTATTCGCTTGAGCATATTAAGAATTCTTTTACCTACTGCTAAAAAGCCGCCGAGGCTAAGGATCACCCAAAGTATAAACAGACC
>DATCRE010000411.1:0-3463 GCA_036569145.1 Cyclobacteriaceae bacterium | reverse complement strand
GGCCAAGAAAGCCTTCAACAACCAGCGGACAGCCACGCTGTATCAACTTCGGAAGTTTGTTGGAAAAAAATCGATTCCTATTGCAGCGGTAAATCTGGAATGGCTCAAAGACTTAGAACAATTCATGCTACAATCGGTCACGGTCAACTCTGTATTAACTTATATGCAGAACATCAACGGCGCACTGAATGCTCTTGTAAGAAGTGGCGTGATCGCGCGCAATCCGTGGCATGAGGTTCCCTTTCATGAACGGCTGAAGAAAACCGAACCTCCCCGTACTGTCTGGACGATTGACCAGCTTCAGCTTCTGGCGAACACTCCCTGCAAGATCAAACACCAGTTCAAACTTGTCTATCTGTTTTCCTGCTTCACAGGCCTGCGTTGGGGTGACGCTAACCAGATTCAATGGTCAAATATTATCAAGCGCAAAGAAAACAGGAAGAATGACAAGGGAAAAGATTATGTACATGAACAATGGTTTATTCACTTCAAGCAGAATAAGACCAACTCAATCGAATTTTTACCACTGACCGCTCAGGCGATTAGCATCCTAAAAGAGCGTGAAGCAGCGGCCGGTCAAAACAGTATATATATATTTCCGGAGGCCAAAGAGAAAAACCGGAAGACGAATCTTGTTCACCGGCAGGTTGATCACGCAATAAAAAAATGGGCAAAGGCAGCCGGGTTAAATGAAAAGAAGATGCGCTTTCATACGGCCCGCCATACGTATGCCACCAACATGCTTGAAGCTACCAACGATCTTTATATAGTCTCCAAGCTACTGGGCCATAAGCATGTGAGGACTACACAAATCTATGCGCAGGTACGGGACAAGATGAAGCAGCAGGCAATTGACTCTTTTTCGAAGATCAATTTTAATTTCGGAAGTGATGCGCAGGGCCAGTGGGCAGCCTGATCCAAAAGGATCGAAAGGCAAATTGATGCCATCAAGATAGAAATCCCTGTTCGAGTCTTGTCCCTCAAGAGCATGGAAAAACCTGAAGTCGTAAGCTTCAGGTTTTTTATTTAAAATAGTCAAGCCAAACTCAAGGAAATCGATAGCTGGCTGCGCTTTAGATATTGCATCTGGGAAGATTGGAAGAAGCCTGAAAGGAAAATAAAGATCTTATCCGATTAGGTATATCAACCAATCAAGCTTATGCGTGGAGCAGAACACGAATGGGGGGATGGGCTGTTGCCCAAAGTCCAATCATGATTACTACTATTACATTGAATAGGGTTGATCAAAAGAGGTTACGAATCGTTGCTCTCGTATCACCAAAAGTATCTCCACAACTTAATGAACCGCTGTATACGAGGCCCGTACGTACAGGGTGGTGTGAGAGCCTCCCCGCTAAATTAGCGGGGGAGCTACTCGATTGTGCGTTCGTGCCGTTCACCGCCCCCGTTGTGTTAAAGCAACTATTAAATAGATTATCCCACCAACGAAAAGTCCAACCCCGACAAGAAGTGAAATTGTACTGACTGAAGGTCCGGATTTCGTTGTCCACGCGAAGGCGTTTATAAACCAACCAGAGACAATGCAAATAATTGAGAGAATTACTCTATTACTTTTTGTCATCTATTAACTCCGAATACTTTCTCCGTCAAAGGAAATCCAATTTTTTCAATTTCTAATTTGCCGTCATACCCAAACGTTGTCCAACGGCATGACGCACAACGTTTATGTATAAGCTGTGGCGCTGAGCAAAAATAAAAAAATGTCTTCCTTATCAGCGCCATGGATTATGCATTTTGTTGTGTGCTGTTATGCCCTTCCATCAATCTATCCGTCTGTCAATAGTTTATCAACTTCTTTGTTGTCGGGCCATCCGCTACTTTCTTTCATTGCAATCGCTAAATACCTTGCTGAATCCTTGATAGTCGGAGCCATTCCTTTCACGACTGCATAAGGCCATGGACATTTGTCCTCCGGCATGCGATATTCAAAATAATACTCCTTTGTCCCAATATTATTGACTGCGACAAACCAACCTGACTCCCCAACCGTCTTGAGCTTGCAATACCAAAGTGTCGTGCGAAGTCATTCCCCAAATTCTTGTCTCTTTGAAATTTTCATCAATCATGTCAAGAAAGTCCAACATCGCTTGTCCTTTTTTCTCCCAGACTGGATTTGATTTCTCCTTCTTCAGGTCATTGTAGAATTCTCGAAGTGATTGGCTCTTTTGGTCGGAGCATCGTTCTATTGGCATGCCGTAAAGTTCAAATTGTCCAAGGGCAATAATCGCATTCGTTTTGATATAAGGCGTTTGCCTTTTCCTTAATTTAAAAATAAAAAACCAAGGCAAATGAATTATATCTTGTGTTGCCAGCTTTGCCTATCCTACTTTGAATTGAATTGATGTAATTGAATTGTCAAGGATTGTCCTTCAAGTTTAAAGCTCGGTTCAATGAAACTCAGATCAATAGTGTTGTTTTCTTTTCCAATAAACAAAGGAACAGAAAAACCATCTGAATATGCAATGTGGTTATGCTTTGGCCAGCTAAGATGAATCTGTTGATAGGCTACCCAAAAGATGTTATGATGCTTCAATTGAAACGTGCCAACCCCGGGCAAATGTTCTGGCACGTTAAAATAATCTGTATGAAGTTTCATTTCAAGTCCGATTGAATATCCGTTTGGAACTGCAAAGAAAATAATGATGGCGGGGGACAGGTCTTTAGTTAAAAAGGAGTCGTCACTTTTGCGGTTAAAAGCCGGAGAAGTATCCGGAGCCTTTTCGGATGGCTTGGTGAGAAAACCAGTGAATAAATGTCGCATTCCTATTTCTCTCTTTTCTGTATTAAATAACTGATTCCCTTTAATCACAAATTCCTCCCGGGCTTTCATTCCGTATTCGGCAAAATGAACTTGTCCTGAAGCGTGAAACGAAAGTCGTCCATCATTCATCGCGGTTGGTGCCCTGAATTGCCATTCGGGCTTCGACTTGTCCAACAACAAAAATTTTGAGTCTCTTGAATTCGGCCATGAAAAGTAAATGTCTGCGTCCTCGCTTCCCTGTTTAACGGTAAAAAGCTTAAAGAACTCTTTCGAATCCTCAGTTATAAAAAGCCTTCGTTCTGTGGGTTGGAAATTCATTGTCTGCTGGAATACTTGGATGGCATTGCTGGCAACGTTTGTGTATAAAACGTGCCTGCACACCAAAATAATAAATCAAAGATCAACCGTGCGGGCATGTTGTATATATTTTGTTAGCAGGCGTTTACTAGTCCTGAGCGCTATCCGTGCCATACATAATACCCGCTTCTCTAAAAAACTTTTTTAGTGTCTTAAACTCGTCCGGGAAGAGTGTGCTGATGGTGATGTTACTAGGTTCGGCTTTGACTTTCTGGCATTCAAAACATATTTCAATGTATCCTAATATTTGTTGGTCTTTGTCCAGAAAGACTATTCCGTTTCTAGGCTCATAACAAAACACTATTTCGTTGACATCTTGATGGT
>DATCRE010000410.1:0-21073 GCA_036569145.1 Cyclobacteriaceae bacterium | reverse complement strand
TCATGATTTATATACATGTCCGATGCATCCTGCAGTAGTTTCAGATAAGCCAGGTCTTTGCCCGATATGTGGTATGGATCTTACACGCAAAAACCATCAGGGCAAAGACATTGAATTTGCTGAAGATCTCACCAAACTATTAGAGTCTCCTGATGAAACAGTAGTATCATCTATTAAAACGATAAAAGCGGAATATAAAGATCTGTCATCCAATCTGGAAGCGCAGGGTATTGTGACATACGACACTCGAAATATTTATTCAATACCTGCACGTATCAGCGGCCGTCTTGAAAAAGTATTTTTGAAATATCCATTTCAGCGTATAACCAAAGGACAAAAGATAGCAGAGATCTATAGTCCCGAACTGATTACTGCCCAACGTGAATTACTTTATCTGCTTGAACATGATGCTCAGGATAATGAATTGATTCAATCAGCGAAAACAAAATTAATATTACTTGGTTTTTCAGAAGCCCAGATAACTTCACTCATTCAACGAAAAGAAGTGCTAAATACATTTTCAGTTCATAGTCCTTATGACGGATACCTGATTATGGAAAACGGTCAGGCTCCTTCCATTAGCACAACGTCTGTTTCAAATACAACATCTGGTAGAGGAATGAACGAGATGAGTTCATCTGCTTCAGATAATACAAGTTCAAGTCAATCATCAACACAGATTAACACAATATTGCGCGAAGGCAGTTATGTATCTACCGGCCAAACGTTGTTCAACGTTGTAAACCCTTCATCATTACGAATAGAACTTAACATTGCCGCATCGCAAAGTGCAACTATAAAAAAAGGTACAACCATTCATTTAGTTGCAACTGATGGAAAAGAAATCAAGGCCACTGTTGATTTCATACAACCATTTTTCTCAGAAGGTGAAGCGTTTGTCAAGCTCCGGGCTTATGCTAATAAAACAGAAGATCTTCACATCGGCCAACTCGTAAAAGCTAAACTAATTGGCAATACCGATGAGTCATTATGGTTGCCAAGAGAAGCCGTGCTCGATCTTGGCCTTCGTCAGATTGTCTTCATAAAAGAACACAATGTGCTTAAACCCAAAAAAATAACTGTAGGTACGAAAGCTGAAGGTTGGACTGAAATTAGACAAGGCATTACATCTTCTGATGAGATAGCCGCTAACGCACAATACTTAGTAGATTCTGAAAGTTTTATCAAAGTTGATTAACATGAAAGCATTTATCTACATAATCATTTCAGCTTTGTTACTTCTGGCTTGCTCCAATAGTAAGAAAGATGAACATGCATCACATACTGCTGCTATACAATACACATGTCCTATGCATCCATCTGTTGTAAAGGACAGCCCTGGCAAATGCCCGATCTGTGGAATGGATCTCGTACCAAAAAAATCAGGAGACAACAATAATATCATGCTAACGGCAAGTCAAACCAGGTTAGCCAATATCACTACACAAAAGGTAACATCACAATCTATCGAACAAACCGTTACCATCAACGCAAGGTTAACGACAGATCAAAATTACTCCGAAGTAATCAGCACACGGGTTGCAGGACGAGTCGAAAAACTTTTTTTTAAAGAAACAGGAAAATTCATTAAGAAAGGCGAACCGCTCTATGAGTTTTACAGTGAAATATTACTCACGCTCCAGAAAGAATATCTTATAGCAAAAGATCAATATGAAACATTTGGAAAGGCGGATGGGCATTATGAATCTCTTTTGAAGTCGGCAGAAAAAAAATTATTACTTTATGGATTATCTAAAAATCAGGTTGAACAATTAGCCCAATCAAAATCCGTACAGCCACGCATTACTTTTCTTGCACCTGCCAGCGGCGTTATCCTTGAGATTAATGCATCCGAAGGACAATACCAACCTGAAGGAGGTGTGTTATACAAAATAGAAAACATCAATCACCTTTGGTTGGAGGCTGAATTGTATCCACAGGAAAATTCATTGGTAAAGATTGGTGATAAGATAAACGTATTGATAAACGGTTATGAATCTTCTCCCCTGGAAACTAAAGTAACATATCTTAGTCCTGAATACCG
Source organism: Cyclobacteriaceae bacterium (assembly GCA_036569145.1). Taxonomy (GTDB): domain Bacteria; phylum Bacteroidota; class Bacteroidia; order Cytophagales; family Cyclobacteriaceae; genus DATCRE01. The sequence goes on along the minus strand of DATCRE010000410.1, from coordinate 19,029 downwards.
AGCCAACACACAAATTATGGTGATGCGTGCCAGCATTGACAACACTGAAATGAAATTTAAAGCCGGAGAGCAGGCACAAGTACTCTTCAATCATTCTGCTAAAAGGACAATGACTGTCCCCATCGATGCTGTAATTCATGATGGAAAAGGGACTCATGTATATATCGAGTCAGATAGTAACACATTTCAACCTCGTATAGTAAAAACAGGTATTGAAAGTTCCGATCAGGTAGAAATCATCGACGGATTGAAAGAAAATGAAATTATTGTAGTCACCGGTGCTTATCTGCTCTACAGTGAATTTATTCTTAAGAAAGGTCTGAGTCCTGTTACAGAACATCATCATGAAGCCATGAACAGTCGTGAGAAAGAAAATGAGAAAACTATCCATCAGCAAGAGGAAACCAGCGATGCAAAACAAGCGCCAGACGTTGATCCACAATTCTCAGCACAACTGGCAACGTTACTCCTACCCTATCTGAAGATGAAAGATGCATTGGTAACGTCCAACACAAAAGCTTCCAGTCTTGAGAGCAGAAATTTTTCGACGATGTTGAAAAAGATTGATATGAATCTCCTCAAAGGCAAAGCACACATCGACTGGATGGAAAAACTCACGATCATGGAACAAGCCAGCTCTTCTATTCAAAATGAAAACGATCTTGAAAAGCAACGAGCTTTATTTTCTGACTTAACAAACGCATTATATTCAACTTTCAAAATGTATTCTGTAAAAGATCTTCATGCCTATTATCAATATTGCCCAATGGCTTTTCATAACAAAGGTGCATTCTGGATAAGTCGTGAAAGAGAAATCAGCAATCCTTATTTTGGCGAGCAAATGCTACACTGTGGTGAAACGAAAGAAACCTTAAAATAAAAACCATAACAAATGAAGTTTACTAATAATAGAAACAACACTTTAACCCGAACAACGATGAAAACAAAAATTGCAATGCTTTGTCTAATTCTCAGCAGCTGGGGAGCCTACGCACAACATGAACATGCCGCTAAAAAAGAAGACAAAAAAACGGATAAGACTATGGTCATGTTTAAAGATGCCAAACTAGGTATTGCTTACGAACACTACCTTCATGTAAAAGATGCGCTTGTAGCCTCCAACAGTTCAGATGCAAAAAAAGGTGCAAGTGAATTACAAAAAGCATTAAAAGATATTGATGCATCAGCGGCTGCCATGGAAGCCTCTTCAAAGATTGCAGCGTCATCCGATTTGAATGAACAACGCAAAACATTTAGCACATTAAGCAATGAAATGACCACACTGGTAAAAGGTGAAAAACTTTCAACAGGCATGGTCTATCTTGAATATTGTCCGATGGCCAACGGAAACATGGGAGCATATTGGCTTTCCAATGAAAAGCAAATCAAAAATCCATATTTTGGTGATATGATGCTTACCTGTGGAAGCGTAAAAGAAATAATTCATTAACGGATACTAATAACTATTGACTACTGACTAAATTATTTACGATTTCGGATTTACGATGTACGATTACCATTAAACCCAATGACTATTAACTAATAACCATACTATGAAAAAATTAACAACACTCATCTTCATTTCAGGATTCTCTATCGGAACAACTTTGCTTTCGTCATGTGGAGATCATAAAAAAACCGAAACCCAGGAACAAACAGAAAGTGAAAATCACAAGCATAAAGAGAGTGAAGATAAAACAGTTGTCTATGCCTGCTCCATGCACCCCGAAGTGACTGGCAAAGAAGGCGACACTTGTTCGAAATGTGGAATGGCATTAGAACCAGTAAAAGAAGCTGATAGTACAAAAGCCCAGTAAAGCTTCAAGATGTTTTGCTGAAAATAATTCGGGTAAGAAAGTTCATAACTATTGAACTGGCAACTGAGTCACCAATAGTTATGAACTTCTTATAATAGAATTCTTAGCAGATTATTAAAGAAATTTAACAGTGGTCATACCAGCAAATGTACTGATCAGTCCTATCACAACACTTGCAATGACATACATCGAAGCATGCCAGATTTGTCCGTCACGAAGCATGCCGACAGTCTCGTTAGAAAACGCTGAAAAAGTTGTGAACCCACCCAGTATTCCAGTGGCGAGAAACAGTCGCCATTCATGTGAAATCGAGCCTTTGATATTCAGTTCGAAGACAATACCAATAAGAAAACACCCGATAATATTTACTACCAATGTTCCAAATGGAAACACGGAAAGAAACCGCGATTGAATAACCTGCGAAAGTAAGTACCGAAATATCCCACCAATAAAACTCCCTAGTCCGATTACCAACGTCAATTTCATTTTATTCACTTTTATCTTCCATAGATAATAAATTTATGGGTACGCCTCAATAGATTCTCCTTAATCTTTTATCAAAGGCGCAAAGAATACTTATATTTAATATTGGTTATTATAAAACAGAATAAATCACCTTAAACTAAAACTATGAAAAAGAAAATTCTATTTGGAGTGAGTCTCCTGTTTGGCCTGATGTTCATTAACGCTGGTCTAAATAAATTTTTCAATTACATGCCCGTGCCTGATAACATGCCCGAAAATATGCTCAGGGTAATGAAAGCATTTATGGAAATAACCTGGCTGATGCCATTGATTGCTGTTGCTGAAATTACAGGTGGAATACTTTTCATCACTAATAAATACAGGGCTCTTGGCGCTATTATTATTTTTCCTGTTATGATAGGAATACTTTTAACTCACATCATATTGGTGCCCTCTGGTTTGCCAATGGCATTGATATTGTTCGCCATAAACCTTTGGGTAATTTTTGAAAATCGTGAAAAGTATTTACCAATGATACGATAAAAAGTAAAGAGACAACTGGAGCAAATTCCATTGTCTCTTTACAAATTTCAAATCTTTAGTTATTGACTATTAACGGATAACCACTATTTATTTACGATTTTTAGCTTAACGAAGTACGATTACTAATGACTTAATGACTACCGGCTATAGACCATTGACTATCGACAAATGACTAATAGCTGTGTTGTTTCTCTTCTATAGCTATCCTGCTTTTCTTCTGGGGTTCATTATCCTGATATTCATAACCGTAAATATTACCATAGTAGTAACCATACTTAGCCTCCAGCTTCGAGAATTTAACATCATTAAATATGATGCTTGTGTTATCGAGATTATTTGAAGTACACATTTCGTCCACTGCTTCCAATAAATTTTTATGTGTGTAACCATACCTTACAACTAAAATCTTACAATCAGCAAACGGCAGAAGGCTCATGGCATCCGATATTATTCCTAACGGCGGAGTATCAAGAATAATAATTTCAAACTCTTTTCTGAGTTCGCTCATTAATAGATTTGTTTTACTGCCTGCGAGTAACTCAGACGGATTATCAGGCAGTTTTCCTGTGCCAATAATATGCAGATTTTCTACTTTAGTCGACTGAATGATTTCTGCCAAAGGAACAGGATTTGAGAGATAATCACTTAACCCGATAGTGTCTGTAGGAATCAACCCGTTATAGGAGTGATATTTTCGCAAATCGGTTGAAACCAGCAATGTTTTCTTTCCTGAAAAAGCATGTACCAATGCCAGGTTCATAGAACAAAATGTTTTTCCTTCGCCGCAAAAACATGAAGTCATAAGATAAACTTTGGAGCTATCTTCTCCATACAAGAAATGTAGCTTAGATCGAATAGAACGAAATGATTCTCCAACAAGTGATCTTCTTCCACGACTTAAAATCAATTCGCCATACGCCAGTTTCCCTATAACGCCCAAAAGCGGAATTGATGTTATTTCTTTTATATCAGTAACCGATTCAATGGTTGTTGATAACACTATTGTTAGAAATAAAAAGCCAATGGAGATGCCTAATCCAAAAAGAACTGCCAGTATATAGTTTCTAAAAAAATGTGGAGCAATAGGAATATTATTTGAAGATGGAGGATTTACAACTTCAAAATCTGGTAATGATGAGGCTTTGGTAATACTAACTTCAGCAAGCTTACTATTCAATAATGTAAACAATGCTTCTGTTGAAGCATACTTGCGTTGAATGCTAATAAATTGTCTCTCCTTCAACGGAAGCTTGTCGATACTTTGATTAACAATTTCTATTTGTTTGTTAACCTCAGCATCTTCTATTTTCTTTCCGGCTTTGATGTTTTTTAGAATTTCACTTATTCTGATTTTTTCTTCGCCAATTTTAGTATTTAATTTTTCATAAAATGGATTCTTAAAATTTGAAGAATCAACTTTCTTTTTCTCAACCTGTAAATCTATCAATTGCATTACACGATTATCAAGTACAGGATCGGTTAACCCCATAGCAGAAGGCATTACGAGATCATTTATGTTTTTATCTGGCTTTAAATACGCTGTCAATGTATCGAGGTATATTCTCGCTAACTTTATTTCTGATTTAGTTGATTCTAAATTTTCCAGGCGGGAATAAAGTCTTTCTCCCTGTTGACTAAGAGCTTCAGAATCATTCATACCATCTGTATGCTGTAACTGAAATTCTATTTTCTCCAAAGAATCAGAAACAATACTGAGTTGTTCCTTGATAAAATGAATTCCCCTGTCTGCCCGTTCATTTTTTTGCCTGATATTATTTTGAATGTAGGTATTTGAAATTTCGGTCAGGAAGTCGACTGCTTTTTTAGGATTACCATCGAGAACACTTAATAACATCACATTGATATCCTCACTTACGGAAGTTACAGTATAAGTACTTTGATAATTCTTTACTAAGAAATTCAAATCGTGATAAACAAACGCATACCGTTGATTTTTATATGGTTGTAAAGAAGAGGTCGATTTAATAATAGTCATCTTACAATTATTAAACGTAACCTGATTACCAAATACTACTACCTGGCGTTCACTCTTGTCTTTTGAAAATAATACCAAACTGGAATCCGATTTAATAATAAAGTAAAAGGGCACTTCATAAGGAAAACACTGTTCTTCTTCAAAAAGAATCTTAATCGGCACACCTGGATATACTTCTGCATTAACTTTAAAATCTTCTTTATAAAATGAAAGATTAAATTCTAATTTCTTAAGAACAGAATAAACCAACGGGGATGATGTCAATAAGTATTCATCTTTTGAAAGAGAATTTTTAGTCATCATCAGACCATTTTGATATAATAACGCTGCTGAATTTTCATCAACCTGATCATCTTTTAACAACAAAGACATATCAGCCCGATAAATCTTCTGAGCCCGTTTATCCATTAAAAAAACTACAGAAAGAGAAATAATAACGCACCCCAAAACCAAATACCAGTATTTGATTATACGAAAAACCAGGTGACGGATACGATCTTTGTTATCCGTGATGTGAGTAGAAGGATCTTGTAGCATAAAAACTCCGATATAATGGAATTTAAGAATATAAAGGTATTGAACCTAGTATACCTTATTTATACCTGTTACCAAATGAGGTACGTTATAAAATTAATTCCCTGGAATTTATCATGCTAAGGTATTTCTACCTAAGTAAATACGCGCAGATTTTAATCACGTATTGCATAGGTTCGATGACAGGTTGGGCGATTCAAAGTCGTTTATATCGAAAACAAATAGAATAACATAATGCAGACATTGCTTAATGATATTTAAGCTAATGCCTGCAAATATGTCTTTGGATAGTTAGTAATATTATTTTTTAACCTTAATGAATTTTACAAGAAATACTTTTTGTTCATAGCTAATTCTTGCAAAATAAAATCCTTCATTCAGCATACTCACATCCGTTGAAGGAATTACAGAATCCTGAATAGTTGCATGTTTCTCCTGAATAACCGGTTGGCCAGCCTGATCAAGTATTTTTATAGTAACACCTTCTTTTATCTGCACACTCGATTTGTAATTTATAAAATCCGAAACGGGGTTAGGATAAATACTTATGCCATCAACCGAAGCTGAAGTACAATCTGAATACAAAACATTTTCTGAATAATCTGTCTTGCCATCAAAATCCACTTCTTTGAGGCGATAGTAAGCAGTGCTTGTTAAACCACTGTAATCTGTAAAACTATAATGTAATGGCATAGTGCTTTTACCTGCTGCTTTAATTTTCGCAATAGGAATGAAGTATTTTCCATCGTCACTTCTTTCTACATTAAAATAATCGCTGTTAAATTCAGTACCCGTAACCCAATTTATGACAACACCTGTGGCCGTACATTGTAGATTAAATTCTTTAATAGTAACAGGTAAGGGTCCTGAGCGATGGACAATTACCATAGGAGAAAATGATGTTACTCCGCTTACGCTTAACGTTCCAACACCTGACGTTACTCCGGTAGTTGAACCCGTAATCGGCGGATCCCATGAGTGTCCATTCCAGTGCTGCATATCAAGATTATCTCCTGTGTTGGTAGTGGTTGCATTTTCTGCGCCGCGATAAGAAAAAGTAAGATTAGCTGTAAGAGCACCTGATGGATAAAAGTCCCACCACCTGTCAATTACAGATGAAACAGAATCTCCAACACCTCGCATTTTAAATGTAGCACCCAATGTTCCACCATCACTTACACCCGCGTGAGGTTGATTTTTATTATCAGTTCCCCAGGTCGATGCATCCATGTTAGAGCTTCCTGATGTTGTTTTATTTAATGTAACAGGTAAGTAATCTGTTGTGCTGTAACCAAAAGGATAAACATAACTTCCCGTTCCGGTCCCTTGTCTCCAGCGCACATAGTTATATTGATTCTCAGATATAATATGTCCACTGTTGCGCAAAATGCCAGACGTACTGGATTGGTTGACGACAAGAAAAGCAGGCGCACTACTTGTACCTCCATTCATTTTAATATAAGCGCCGTTCAATACCAGCGCATTATTCTGAGCACATGCAGTATGAATGGCAACACTCCCAATTATCGCAGAAATAATTGCCTTGAGAATGAAGCTTTTCATTTGATTTGTTGATTCTCCAAATTTTTCAATCTGATATTCTGATCTTCAAGTTGCTTTTTCAACAAGTCAATAGTTGTGTGCTGCTCTTGTATCATACCTTGTTGTTCTTTTACAGCGTTAACAAGGAGATAAGTCATTGCATTACCATTGTAATTAAAATATTCCGTATTGGTTTCTTTATCAGTAAATGTATCAATCATGTAAGGAGCAATCTCCTTTATCTCCTGTGCAATGATCCCTGCGTAGTATTTACCATCATCAGGTAATCCACCTTTTCCATTATACTTAAACCACACCGGATTTACTTTGCTGATAATATCAAGACCATCTGTAAAAGGTTTGATCTCTTTTTTCAATCTTCTGTCTGATGCAACAGTCCATGTGTTTGTTCCTGGCTTGGCCGCATCATCACTACCCAGGTGCAATAAATGCGATGGGTTATTTTTTCCAATACCAACATAACCAGCAGGGTCTATGCGCATTCTTTCATAACCATTGGCAGTATTGGTATTTAAAACTCCGCCACTTGGATTCGTAAAAAATACGAGTGCTTTGTTAGGAGTTCCGTTACCAATTTTAAAATCATCAGCGTTGGCATACAGATAAGCCAGATTAGGGCCGTTCAAAATATTACTGTTACCGTTAAAATATCCGCTGCTGTTAATCCCTAAATCAACATAGAACGTAGATGCTGTACCATTATCAGCGGTGGCTACTATATCTGAACTCGCAAGGTTTGCGCTTGACAAGTTTTGAATATTGAATTCGAGATAATTAGCATACGTTCCGCTGGCTGATATCGCGTCTCCTGCAGTTGTTCCTGATCCTGTTCCTGCATCAAGTTCTATACCTGCTCCGCTGATAATTCGCATGTTCTCAGTACCATTTGTTTTAAATACGAGGTCCTTATCATCAGTTGTACCAATGAAATTAGTTCCAGGAGTTGTTCCTGAATTTCCGGTTAATGACCAGCCTGTATTAGATGATGTTAACAAGGCCACCCATGCTGTACCGTTCCAGTAATAATAACCCGGCACAACGTTGTTGGGTGCAGAGCCGGCAGTTGCAGTGTTATACACTAACAAACTTGTAGCTGGTGAAGTAACAGGACCAGCAGCATTTGTTGCTGTTAACGCAACTCTTGGTATTAATAAACCCTTATCACTCGCAACAATATCAAGCATAGCAGATGAAGCTGGTGTTGCACCTGTGGAGTTGATACCTATGTTTTGTGATAATACTCGTTGAGAAAGGGTCACCGAGAATATTAATAAGAGTAAAATTCTTGTAGTGATAATTTTTGTTCTAAGGCTATTGGTTGTTTTCATTTTGGTTCTTTTTTCTTCACAAAGGTCATGGATTGACACGCCGCAGAAATCAGTTGAATCCTGATTTTAAAAAAATAGGGGCGCGAAATCTGCAGGGTAAGGGATTACCTGATAGTCTTTTTCGTTTTTGCTTTCAGGAAATGACACTATGCGTTAATCATCGTTCTACACTCCCTTTTAGCCCCATTTATATTGTAAACTCTGATTTTTCAAAATCAGGATTCGTCTGATTTATAGCAGGTTGATTAAGCGCAATTTTGAACTGTCAAATCAATAAGAAATAAGCGATTTGATTCATTATTAGAACTTAAAAACAACATGTATGGGCTCGTTATCACAAAAAACTGACACTAAAGTATTATCAATCGACTTTGATCTTCATACTGATGGAGACGAAGAATTTAAACGTGAACTGATTGCTCTTATGATTGATAATATAAGGGAACTGCGAGGAACTTTAGAAAGATCTTTAAAGCTCAATGACATGCATTCCTTTCATGTATGCAGCCATAAAGTAGCACCAACGCTTGGCATTCTAAATGACCAGGAGTTTCTGGATATAATAGAAATGATTAAGCATCAAACCGATTTAAGTAAACTGGAATATTCTGTTGAACTGTTTAACAGAAACTGCGAAGAGCTTATCTACATATTAAAAAAAGAAGCTGTAAACGGACACTAAAAAAACCAGAACATACTTTAAAAAGTAAAGCACCCCATGAGCGAGCCGATATCAAAAACAGTAAGCATTTTCTTGACTTTGGATAGGCAGACCATAAACAGTTATTTTAACAGTCATGACCCCTCTCCTATATATATGCGCCAGATCAGTCATGAGCTGGAGCAATACATCATGGATTCTGCCGCAAGTGCTAAACGGTACTCAGCAATCTTTTATAAGTTTAAATGCTCTAGTGAAGTTGATAAGCAATATGCAGAGCCATTAATTTATGCCATCAGAAGACATTTCACGGAAAGAAAATTAATACGTGAAAAAGATTTTGAAAGATTTAAAAAACGTTCATGGACGTTGCTTGCCATCAGCCTGGCAGCGGTTATGCTTTTTCAAGGCATAGTTCCAACATTAGTAAATGAAAATCACAGATTTGTTTCAGCCTTCGTAGGTAGCTTAGAAATCTTCAGTTGGGTTTTATTATGGCGACCTATTGATGTACTGCTATTCTATTGGAATCCTCATCTTAAAGATATTCTGCTTCTTAAAAAATTAGCTACGTGCGAAGTAATTGTGATTCAAAATGAAAAATAGTTTCATCTCCATATTGATCGTGATAATGTTCCATGCAGCACAGGCTCAGCAAGGTGGATTTGAACAATACTTGTATGCCAAAAATAAACAGTCTTTACAAGTTGTACCCTTGCTTCATTACCAGAACAGCAAAAACTGGTATGCCGAGGCACGCTATAATTATGAAGATACCGCCACAGTTTCACTTTATGGAGGCAAAATTTTTTCAAAAGAAACTAAAAAGTTATCTTATTCTATGTTGCCTTTAGCCGGAGCCGTTTTGGGAAGATACAAAGGTGGCTCTCTTGGAATGAACATTAATATTGAATACAAGAAAATGTTTTTTAGCTCACAATCACAGTACACATTTTCGACTAAAGACCGATCTAACAATTTTTTCTATAGCTGGTCTGAAGTGGGTTATAATATCTCGGATTGGTTCTATGTGGGATCAGCCATTCAACATACTCACATGTACAATACCAAATTTGAACTTGGCGAAAAAGGTTTTGTTGTTGGACTTTCTATGGGAAAATGGGTATTCCCGCTTTATGTTTTTAACCCCTCAAGCAACAATCAATATTTCATATTAGGTATTAACAGAGCATTAAATTAATTAAATTAGATATATCGCATTCGAGATTGAGCTTGAGACAAAATATTTAAAATATACTTTATGCACGCTACTGGCATCATTTCTGAAATATTCTGCTCGCTATTGATGTTAGCGTTATTGCAGACTGTTTGGGTTCAGGCAGGGATGTTAATCCTGATAATACTTGGAGCTTATATATTTCATAAAATTAAAATCAACAAGCTTAAAGTACAGAAAGGTGAACTGCAACGAAAGCTGGATGAAAAAAATGAATTGCTGATATATTCAACGGAAAGAGAAAAAAAATCTCGTGAAGAAGCCGAAATGGCTAGTCGTACAAAGAGCGAATTACTTGTAAAGATCAGTCACGAAATACGCACACCGATGAATGGTGTAATAGGCATGGCATCGCTGTTATCAGAAACTCCTCTCAATCCTGAACAACAAGAATGCAATAACACTATCCGGAATTGTGCAGAGAGTTTATTGACGGTAATCAATGATATTTTATTAGATGATGTTTTAGCGTACTCCAAAGTTGAATCAGGTAAGCAAGGCGCAGATCAGAAAGAATTTGATTTAAGCAACAGCATTGAAGAAGTGTTGGAAGTATTTGGAGCAAAAGCCGCAAAGGCAGGAGTAGAATTGGTGTATCATATCTCGAACGACATTCCAGCTCAAATTATTGGAGACAGTTCGCGCTTCAGACAAGTGCTGATGAATTTAGTTGATAACGCTGTTAAGTTTACCACACAGGGTGAGATCGTAGTAAAAGTAAGCTTGATAAAGATTAAAGATGGTGACACGATAGAATTAAATATTGAAGTTACCGATACAGGCGTAGGCATTGCTGAAGACAAGATAAAGCTTTTAACTATTGATCTTTCAGATATGGATGCTTGTACTGAAGAGTATCGTGTAGCTGGTTTAGGTCTGACCATCTGTAAAAGATTAGTGAAATTAATGGATGGTCACATGGGCGTAAAAAGTGAAATAGGAAAAGGCACAACGTTGATATTTAACATGTGTGCCTTGCTTAAACCACAATCAACACGTTCTGCTATACATAAAGATTGGGCTGGCCAGGAAGGTAAGAAGATACTTATCGTAGATGACAATGCAAGCAGTGCAAACGCTCTTAAAAATAAAATGGAACAGTGGAAACTGGCTCCTGCAATTGCAAGCTCAGGAAAACAAGCATTAGAGATGTTATCAAGCTCAAAAGATTTTGACCTGGTACTTGCTGACATGACTATGCCTGAGATGAATGGTATAGAATTAAGCCGGGCTATCAGGGAAGAACAACCGGAACTCCCGATTATATTGCTAATATCCGAAGGAGAAGAAGGTCATAAACCGCATACTGAACTTTTCAATTCAGTTTTAATAAAGCCAATTAAGCAACATATTCTGAGCAAACACATTTTAAGCAGTCTTAGAAATAAAGGCAAGGTAATTAGTGAAGGAAGTACACAAATATTGTCTGCCGATTTCTCTAAAAAATATCCACTACGGATTTTAATAGCAGAGGATAACAGAATCAATCAAAAGCTTGCAATGAAAGTTCTTGGTAAACTTGGCTATGATCCTGATATAGCTCAAAACGGAAAAGAAGTTTTGGAAGAAGTAAGCAAAGTAAATTACGATCTTATTTTAATGGATGTGCAGATGCCAGAGATGGACGGACTCGAAGCCACAAGAATGATTCGTCTTTGCCTTAATATTCAACCTATCATTATAGCAATGACTGCTAATACATTGCAAGGTGATAGAGAACAATGTTTACAGGCAGGTATGGATGATTATATTGGTAAGCCTATCCACCTTGAAGAATTAGTGATTGTTCTTGAAAAATGGGCACTCCAGGTAAATGCTAAATTATCATAAGATAACTGCGAAAAAACTTAAAGCATCGTTGCAATATCTTCAAACAATTCTTGCCTCTGAATACAGATCATACGCGGCAACCAACGACTCACGAGTGGTTGATGTCTTGTAAATTTCATACTCTCCTATTTCATTACGATGCTCTGCATAAACGGGTCGATAGTTTGAATCATATTCGTCCCAAATTATCAATAAGTAATTATATCCTATTTTACTCAGCCTGCCATTTTCTAACCAAAGATTAAAAACATCTTCGTTTAGTGATTTTGGAAAATCCGACCCATCAAACATATTAAAAGCGTATTGTATTCGGGAAATTTAGAAAAATCCATTCACTTGACAATGAGAAAAAATACCGAGTCATGACTAAGACATATAAAGCAGTCCTTGTATGAACATTGCGTTGTCACACAACTTAAGCCAGCTTAAACCTAAGTGCAGCCGTTGGTATCTGGTTGAATAATTGGTTTCTTAATTCATTAGCTTCTTCGAGTGCGTGTTTGCCAGCAGCTGTCAAAAGAAATATCCGTTTCCGTCTGCCTCCACGCTCGCTGGTAGGCTCACTCATCTTCGATGTTACCATACCTTTTTCTTCAAGACGCTTCAGCACAGCATGCACAGCGCTGATGTTTAGACTTCGGCCGGTTTGCTTCTCAATCTCATCCATCACAGCTACACCGTAAGCTTCTTTATATAAGACTCCAACCATCAGCAGCACAAGCTCTTCAAGTTCACCAATATATGTTCCTTTCATAATCTGTTTTCCTACCGTTATTGTCTTATTCTCTTTTTAATACTTCCGCAGGATTTGCATTAGCCGATCTCACCGCCTGATAGCAAATGGTAAAGAACGCTATTGCCATGGCAATCAGCCCTGCCAACACAAACAAACCAAAATCAATATCAACGTGGTATGCAAAGCTCGTAAGCCATTGTTTCATCAACAAATAAGCAAGTGGAAACGCTACGATATTAGCAATCACAATGAGCGTAAAAAAGTGTTGTGAGAATAACATGAAAATGTTGAGACTCGAACCACCTAATACTTTTCGAATGCTCATTTCCTTTTTGCGCTGCTCGGCGGTATACGTTGAAAGACCAAATAGTCCGAGACATGCTACCAGAATAGAGAGTCCCGAAAACACAATCGTGATCTTGCTCATTTTATTCTCGGCTTTGTAAAGATTTTGAAGATTTTGTTCCAGGAAAAAATATTCAAATGGCCAGCCGGGGATCTGTTCTTTCCATTGCTCTGCAAGCCATTCAATTGTACCAGGTTTATCATCTCCTGTAATGCGCACTGCCATATATTTGATCCGAACATCGAATGCTTTAGGTGACGTGTTGAGTTCAAGTATCAACGGACGAATCGGTTGATGACGCGATGTGAAATTAAAATCCTTCACTACGCCAATAATACGGTGATTAGGACGGTAACCAAATTTCTTCCCAATGGCAGCCTCGTTCGAACCCCAGCCCATTTGTTTTACAAACGTTTCATTCACCACCATAGCCAATGAATCATCCGTGTTTACATCTTCTGAAAAATCACGACCTGCAACCATAGGTATATCAAAAACTTTGGTGAAGTCATAGTGAACACACAGTCGTGGAAACGGACGAGATTCTTCAAGTCCTTCGAACATATAGTTACCTACCTGGTGTTTCGCTCCTACTACTTCTTCAACAGCCGAGACACTAAGCACATTTCGATTTCTTAAAAATTCATTCTTCAATGCCCTGAAGTTGTTGGCCACTGGTGAACGTATAACGGGTATCATCACCACATTCTCACGTGTAAAGCCAGTATCATTCTTTTGTAACATTTTGAGCTGGTCGATTGCAACACCAGTACCCACCAATAAAATAATGGACAGCGTAAACTGCACCACGACAAGTGACTTTCTGAATACGGAACCTCTGTCGCGATTGAGATTTGTTTTGAGTGCTGTAATAGGTTTGAAAGATGACAACACAAACGCAGGATAGATACCTGAGATAATACCCACCCCAAGTGGAAGCAACACGAGTAACAAAAGATAAAACGGTTCAAGCAACACACCAGGCTCAATGCTTTTCTCTGCAAATACATTAAACAACGGAAGTGCCAGCACTACAATGGAGAGAGCAATGAAAACTGAAAACAAACACAACAGTATAGACTCAAACAGGAATTGTGTTATCAACTGTACACGTTGACTTCCCAGTGTTTTGCGCATCCCCACTTCTTTTGCACGATTTGCTGCACGCGCCGTGCTAAGATTGATAAAATTGATACAGGCGATGAGCAAAACGAAAATAGCTATCGAACCAAAAACATAAATAGTAGTTAAGTTGCTGTTAGGTTGTATTTCATAGTCCATGCTTGACTTCAGGTGAATATCTTTCAATGGAAAGAATTCCATGGTTACATCATTACGAAGAAACTCGGGAAAATATTTCTGAACAAATGCCGGCATCGCAGCTTCGAGTGCTGGTGCGTCACTTGGATTTTTCAACAAAAGATAAGTCCAGCATGGATTCCAGAACCAATGCCACCGTTGTGGCACACGAGGATCGTAAACCTGATCGAGACTTCTAAATGAAATGAGAGCATCAAACTGAAAATGTGTATTGAGTGGCACATCCTGCATCACAGCGGTAACAAGTAAATTAGTATTGCCCTGAAATTTCAGATATTTACCTACAGCACTTTCACCTTCAAAATATTTCTTCGCCATGCTTTCTGTAAGCACAATTGTCTGCGGTGCATTGAGCGCTGTTCTACGATCACCTTCGATCAGTTGAAAATCAAAGACATCAAATATGGTCGAGTCAGTACAGAAAATTCGTGATTCATTAAATTCTTTTTTATTATCAATTGTAGCGAGAGCTAGTGTAGGTGCCTGGTAATTGAAGAATCGAACTGCCCTCTCGATCTGCGAACCATGATCGTTCAGTAATGCTTCTGCAACCGGAAAAGGTTGACTGGCTGAACGTTCACCAACACCATTCGCCTGCATGATTTCATGTATGCGAAAAATCCGATCAGCTTTCGAATGCATGCGATCGTAACAGTATTCATCGCGTATGTAGAGACTGATGAGCAGAAAACATGCAATACCAATAGCAAGGCCAAACACATTCAGAAATGAGTAACCCTTCTGTCTGATAAAATCTCGTTTAAAAACAGTGAAGTAATTTTTATACATCATAAAACTTGCGGTAGGTTGTGATTGTGACCTTTTAATATTAGACCATCTGAAGAATCTGAAAACATTCCACATAAACTGAACGTTGGCCTGAAAGCGACTTTGATTTTTCAGCGTACGGTGATAGAGTTCATAGGCATCGCCTTGAATTTCTTCCAGTAATGCAGGATTACAATACCACTCTAGAAAGCGGTCGGCCCATTTTGGCGGTGACTCCTTTACCATAAGTTTTACAAACGTGAAAGTAATAAATATGTTTCATATTTGTAGAAGTATTAAAGCAAAATGATTTTTGAATGTTCCATTGCAAGTAAGAAGGGTGTTAAATTTAGTGTCTCACAAATTATTCATATTTTGTCGAGCGCTGAGTGCTCCCAAATAGCAATGAAGAAAGCTTCAACTTCTGGTAAGTTCTTTCTGTAGATGTTTTAGCACCAATTTCTCATTTGCCTTTTTTATCACGATCCGATCGCATTGATTGAATTCTGCAAAAGATTTTATAGCATCACTAATCGCACCAACATTAGCTTTTGTTAGTTTAACTTTTTCGAAATGCAGGTTATTAATAGTCAGTATACGTAGTTTACGATCCGCCTTTGAGTCCATTCGGGCAACAAATGTATCGCCCATCAATATGGGTAATGAGAAATATCCATACTTCCGCTTTGCTGCAGGTACAAAGCATTCAACCTGATAATCGAAATTGAAGAAATCTTTTAAGCGATGCCTGAATACATTCAACACATCGAATGGAGATAGTATAAATACGTCGCTCAAAGAAGAATTTACTGTCTTCTTGATTTGTTCAGGAAGAGCGTAAAGTTGTGCACTCTTTAAACCCTTAATCTCAATCTGAGTCACCAGGCCTTCTTCAACCATTTTCTGTAACTCATCCTTTACTGTATTCTTCTTTACATACCTGGCGCCGAACGCAATATCTTTAAGGTAAGCAATGCCCAGACTATTCAATGACCGTATAATAACATGCCGGGCAAATTCATCTGCCGACGGCATAGACTTATCCACGTTATGCGGCAAAATGTTTTCTGTTAGATCAAATATTTTCTGGAAATCATTTCTTCTATTGACCATGAGGCGGCCATCGAGGTACATTCTTTCAAGAGCAAGTTTCGAGGGTCGCCAGTCCCACCAGCCAGAGCTTTTTATAGTTCTGTCGTTTTCAAAATCGCGTGCCATCAATGGGCCTTCGCGCGAAATGCGATCAAGCACTTTCGACATCACATTTATTTCCATTTGTGAAAGTGACTTCCTCCTCGCGACAAAGCTTTCCTTAATTGGTAATGAAAAACGAAAGTCATGCATAGGAATGTATCCACTAGCGAAAGTCCATGATTCACATACCCGACCTTCTGCCAAAAGTTGATACAGCCACTCAGCCTTGTAGCCAGGAATGCGCACTGCAAGAACGTGGTGATGAGCGCGCTCAACAACATAATTCGTATCAATCTGAACAAAGCCCAGGTGATTAATAAGTTTGTAAACAGCATTCTTTCCCCTTCCGAATTGCGCGTGCCTTGACAAGCCTGCAGCCTGAAGAATAATTTTACGAGCCTGAGATTGAGTAAGGATAACTTTATTCATGGTATGATGTTCTGTAATATCACGAATATAATTCATGAAACTTTACAGTATAATATACATGAATAAGCCAGTGCTGATTTGGCAAAACTGTAAATCGAATAAGATGGTTTGATTGACCTTTAACAAAAAAGAAAAACCTCTTAAATCGTACGATTTAAGAGGTTGAATTAAACACTTAATGTGTTATTTTGTCGGGGTGGCCAGATTCTCACCACCTTATAACCCTCTATTTCTCAATATCTTGTAAAGAACAAATTTTAAGACTCACCTCTGAACTCACCTGGGTAGTTTAGAGTGCGCTGGAACGTGTTTTAAAGATATTCAATTCATATCAGTAGTCAAAGGTCGGATTACAGGTGTATTATTCAAATACTGCTTAGATATATTCTTTTCATAGACTATGATGACCATATACTTATTGATTCGCTTACTCGAAGACGATTTATAGAAAAGATACTGTAAAACACATCGAAGAGATAAAGTAACAGACCAAAACCTTTAATCTCATTGATACATATCCCTAGATGCCAAAACAAGAAGGCACAAACAATTTAAAGGATCAGAGTTCTCTGCGAGTCATCTGATCGGGATGTATGAATAGCTCGAAGTCACCTACCATGCGTGGGTGGCGGAGCGCTAATATGCACTGCCGGTTCATGGCACGGAGGTGGCGGGTATATCTTAACAAAATCTCACCCTCAACTCGCACTTTTGTCCCGAGCATATTCTCATTCCATGAAACGACACTATCAAGATAAAATAATTCTCACCCGACTCTGCGACTGCATGAGCCATCAGATTGATAGCCGTGCCAATCACCACGATATGATTACTTGTTCGGCAGTTACATCCCTTGAACAACGAAGTGAAAAACTCACCAAGAGAACCCAAAGCATACGTTTATATCTTTCATAAAAAAACTAATTTGGAGGTGGAACATCTGTAATTTCAACACAGAAGACTTGCTTGTTAAGACCTGGCACATCTTGCATAAAACCTTGAGTACTGCTTTGATAAATTTCCATGTTAGGTCCATTACTATTTGCGTGCCACCACGAATTTGAACTTGGATCGTATAAACCGAAATCAAATGGCACACGATTTTTCCGAGGTGTCTGGCTTTCCTTCAGTGCACTCCAAGTGGACATATCAACCCTTCCATTTTTGTCGGGCAAATATTGACTTTCTTCACCACGAAACTTTATGGAATATATTATTACACGACTGCTTGCCGGATATTTCTCAGGATGCTCTCTTATATCCCTTTTAAGCTTCTCTGCCTCTGCCTGTGCTATGGCGAATGATGAAAATGCCCTCGTATTCTTTGGCTCGCCTGTGGTTTTACGTTGGTTCCCCAACTCCAAAGAAGTAATTCCAATGCATCCAGTTAAGAGAGTTGCTTTCTGATTATCACTCATCTTCATTTTGTGAGTCGTCTCCCAATGTTTAACGTACTGATCATAGGTATATATCTCAGGATCTCGCTGCTGAGGGTCTTCATCATCTGGAGCAGTATAGATACTGACAACGTCGTCATCCGATACCCCATTATCTTTTTTCCACTCCTCCGTTGAGTACATCCCATCTGGATCAATAAACCTTACAGGGTTGTCTAATGCGTAATTATACGGACTCCATCTCCTTCCAAGTTCAGCAAGAGGATCAACAACCATCCATCGACCTATGGCAGCATCATACATCCTAGCACCATAGTCCATCCAATCAAGATCGAGTTCTTCTTGAAGCTCTTTGCCATTGTATTGGTATTTCTGCTCTGCGCTGTTCTCTCTCGAATAAGAATTAAATGTTAAACCAAATGGATAATAGTCATTGCTCGCAATCACAGGTGATTTCACCTGCGTTACCTTAAAGTCATCAAAGTATACCTCCACTGGTGTTGTCTCCTCATTACTCAGATAAATATACATATACCCAGCCTGCTTGACCGTTACACTAGCACTCAATTTTTCATGGGGCACGTTCTGACCATGTTCTTTTGGGATATCACTTAGCCTAACGTAGTTAGTTTGTGATGGATCGTTTATGATCGGATTGAAATCCTTATCAAACATAATGTAATTCAGATAGGCCTTTGGTCCTACACCTGTACTATTGCCAGTTCCATCAAGTCCCGTATAAGGAAATGGAGTGGAGCCATTGCTTGGGTAATTATTACCATCACTAACAGTACCACCTGTGCCCGCCGCAATAGCATTCATGAGTGCTGTTGTCAATGCACCAGTCCAGTTGCTGGTGTTACTG
>DATCRE010000409.1:0-8159 GCA_036569145.1 Cyclobacteriaceae bacterium | reverse complement strand
TTCATGCTTATATCGTGCGTTACTTTTTCCGCGGAAGTTTTATGAATATGACAGCAACGGAAAAGTTATTCACTACAGTCCATACAATGGAAAAATTTTGTCAGGATATTTATTTACTGACAACGGATTCTGGGATACATTCAGAGCCGTGTTTCCATTTTTTAATCTGATGTATCCCACGCTCAATTCACAAATCATGGAGGGATTGGTCAATACATATAAAGAGAGTGGATGGTTGCCAGAGTGGGCAAGCCCCGGACATCGCGATTGCATGATAGGTTCGAACTCTGCTTCCATCATTGCTGATGCTTACCTTAAAGGTGCACGAGGCTTTGACATTAACTTATTATATGAAGCAATCTTAAAGAACAGCGAAAATGAAGGCCCGCTAAGTTCAGTCGGTCGGGCAGGTGTGAAGTACTACAATACGTTGGGCTATGTGCCGTATGATGTCAAAATAAATGAAAATGCTGCCCGCATGCTAGAGTATGCTTATGATGATTTTTCCATCTATCAATTAGCGAAAGCATTGAACAGACCAAAGCCGGAAGTTGAACGATTTGCAAAACGCTCACAGAATTACAGAAATGTATTTGATAAAGAAACAAAACTCATGCGTGGCCGAAACGCAGATGGTAAATTTCAAACTCCTTTCAATCCATTCAAATGGGGAGATGCCTTTACAGAAGGTAACAGCTGGCATTATACATGGAGTGTATTTCATGATGTGCAGGGATTGATTGACATGATGGGAGGAAAAAAAGAATTTGTGAAGATGCTTGATTCTGTATTTGTGGTTCCGCCTGTATTTGATGATTCATATTACGGTACCGTTATTCATGAGATCCGCGAAATGCAGATTATGAATATGGGAAATTACGCTCATGGAAATCAGCCGATACAACACATGATCTATCTCTATAGCTATGCAGGTGAACCGTGGAAAGCACAATACTGGTTGCGCGAAGTGATGAACCGGTTATACGCTGCAACACCCGACGGTTACTGCGGAGATGAAGACAACGGTCAAACATCGGCGTGGTATATCTTTTCATCAATGGGTTTTTATCCAGTATGTCCGGCAACGGACCAATATATTATAGGAGCGCCTCTTTTTAAAAGAACAACACTGGCATTAGAGAACGGAAAAACAATTGTCATCAATGGTCCTGATAACAGCGCTGATAATCGTTACATCAGTAATGTTACTTTGAATGGAAAGCCATACGATAAAAACTGGTTTAGTCACAAAGAACTTATGAATGGAAGTGAGATAAATTTCACCATGACATCTGTACCAAATAAAAACAGAGGCATAAGTGAGGAAGCATTACCATATTCTTTTTCCAGGAAAAACTGAGGTAATCCATTATTTTTGATCAAGGTTTCATCGGCGATAATATTATGAGCATCGTAAAGGCAAGTTTTTTGATTCTCAGTACAACAATTCTTTTCACAAGTTGCAATAATCAAACGCAATTCAAAGTGATGCAGCCCGATGAAACTGGTTTGCATTTTCGAAACGACATTCAGGAAACAGAAGAGAACAATGTTTTTACATACGAATATTTTTACAATGGCGGCGGCATAGCCATAGGCGATATTAATAACGATGGCCTGCCCGACGTTTATTTATCAGGCAATTCGGTTTCAAACAAATTATATCTCAACAAAGGCAATTGGAAATTTGAAGACATCACTGCAGAGTCGAATGCTATAGAACGCAAAGGATGGAAGACTGGTGTTTCCATGGTTGATGTTAATGGCGATGGTTGGCTGGATATTTATCTCTGCTACTCTGGTAATGGACCAGGCGAAGGAATCAAGAAACCTGTTATCATAGATTATCCCGGACGATCAAAGCAATTGTTTATCAATAAAGGATGTGCCAAAGGTGGCGTGCCCATCTTCGTAGAGAGCGCAAAAGAATATGGTTTGGATGCGCCCGGTTCATTTTCAACACAAGCTTATTTTTTTGATTACGATAAAGATGGCGATCTCGACATGTTCTTGCTCAATCACGCCAACATGTTTTACAGCACACTATTCAATGTAAAGAAGTTAAGATCATTGCGTCATCCCAATTTCGGCAACAAGTTATATCGCAACGATAATAACAAGTTTAAAGAAGTGAGTGTGCAGGCCGGAATTTTTGGAAGTGGACTAAACTTTGGTCTGAGTGCTTCCATCAGTGATTTGAATAGCGACAACTGGCCCGACATCTATGTTACCAATGATTATGACGAACAAGACTTCTGTTACCTCAATAACAAAAACGGAACCTTCAAAGAAATAACACACACCTCATTTGGTCATCTCTCTAAATTTGGAATGGGCTCCGACATTGCTGATATAAACAACGATCAGCTTCCCGATATTTTTGTTGCTGATATGCTTCCCGAAGATAATCACCGTCAAAAATTATTGAAAGGTGCAGACGAGTACGACAAGTTTATGATAGCTGCCGATAGCGGATATCATAAGCAATATATGCGGAATACACTTCAGATTAACCGCGGCGTTGCACCTGATAGTTTACCTCGCTTTATGGAAACCGCGCAAATGTCTGGCATCTCCAATACAGATTGGAGCTGGGCTCCTCTGCTTGTTGACCTTGACAATGATGGATTAAAGGACTTGTTTGTAACTAATGGCTACTTGCGTGATTACACTAACCTCGATTTTCTGAAATATGTTATGAACGATGCTATTCAAAAGAATAAATCACATAACCAACAGAAAGATGTATTAGGAACAATAGATAAGATGCCTTCAACAAAATTGAATAAATATGTTTTCAAAAACGTTGATGGTCTGCACTACGAAAACCACACCGCCGACTGGGGCCTGACAGAAAAAGCTGTATCCAACGCAGCAGCTTATGCCGATCTTGATAATGATGGTGATCTTGATATGATCGTCAGCAATCTTAATGATGAGATCACAGTTCTTCAAAACCAGGAAGACAAAATTCAGAAGAACAACTTCATCAAAATAAAACTGGAGGGAAAAGTAATGAACGCCTCAGGTATTGGCGCAAAGATCTATGTTACTACAGATGACAAAACTATTTTTCAGGAAGCGTACTACGCAAGAGGCTATCAATCTTCAGTTGATCCTGTTATTACTATTGGTATTGGCCAGACATCTATCATAAAGAAAATAAAAGTACTGTGGCCCGATAATGCTGTTTCAATAGTTGAACAAGTTGCACCTGACAAAACCATAACATTCAATCAGGCACAGAGTAATAAAGGAGAAATACCAGAAGTTATTATCAAAACACCATTATTGAAAGACATCAGCACATCATCAGGAATAGATTTTAAACATACCGAGAGCCCATACATAGATTTTAAATCGCAGAGATTATTAGTCATGCAATTATCGAGGATGGGAGGTAAGGTAGCTGTTGCCGATGTTAACAAAGATGGAAACGATGATGTGTTCTATGGTGCTGCCGCTGACCACGATAGGATGTTATACCTCGGAACAGATAACGGAAGTTTTGTGGCATCAACCTCACAGCCCTGGAACACTGTAAAATCATTTGAAGATACCGGCGTCACTTTCTTTGATGCAGACACTGACGGCGATCAGGATCTCTACATTGTAAGCGGAGGTAATGAATACATGCCAGGCGATCCTTACTACCAGGACAGATTATTTTTGAATGATGGCAATGGAGTATTTAACCTGGCGTTAGATGCTCTTCCATCAGAAGAAACAAGTGGAAGCTGCGCCGTTGCCGGAGACTATGATAAAGATGGTGATCTTGATTTATTTGTTGGTGGTAGACTCGCTGCTAAAAACTATCCATTGTTTCCAAAAAGTTTTCTGCTTCGTAACGATACAAAAGATGGTAAAGTGAAATTCACAGATGTTACCGTCCAGGTAAACGAAGATCTATCGTTGATGGGCATGGTAACAGATGCTATCTGGTCAGACATTAACAATGACACATGGCCCGATCTTATGGTTGTTGGTGAGTGGATGCCCGTTAGAGTATTTATCAATAATAAAGGAAGTCTTACCGAAGGAACATCGTCGTATGGTCTTACAAAAAGTCATGGATGGTGGAGCACCATTTCGCAAGTTGATGTTGACGGAGATGGCGACATTGATTTTCTATTGGGCAATGCCGGAACAAATTTACAACTACGCGCTACACCGGAGGCTCCCATACAATGTTATATGCAAGACATCGATGCCGATGGTGCCATCGATCCTATTCTGTGCTATTATATTGAAGGCAAGAGCTACCCATTGCCAACACGCGATGAACTATTAGAACAAGTAGCACCGCTAAAGAAAAAATTTATCAAGTATGCTGATTATGCCGATGCAACGATCAACGACATTTTATCAGAAGAACAATTAACAAAATCGTATATCTACACAGCAGAAACACTTCAATCTTGCTGGCTCGAAAATGATGGAAGCGGAAAATTCACACTTAAGCCTTTACCAGATTTAGCACAAGTCTCTATGATCAACGGATTCATTGCCGATGATTTTGATGGCGATGGTGTAAATGAAGTTCTGGCTGCGGGTAATTTTTATCCCTATCGTGTTCTGCTTGGTCAGAGTGATGCATCTGCTGGTATCCTGTTAAAGTTTGGCGCAGGCGAAGCCAAAGTGTACAACTATGAATCACCACTATGGCTCACTGGCGATATTCGCGATCTGGCAATAGCACGATTTAAAAACGGAAAGAAAATTCTGGTAGTGTCGCGCAATAACGATAAATCTTCCCAGTTCGAAATTATTAAACGGCCTAAGTTAATATCACAGGCAAGGCAGGAATAGAAAATCTTTTACAACCGGAAACGAGAATGACACTCGATCGGATACCAGCAGAGGCAGATGTGTCCATACGTCCGGAGCCTGGTTGAACGCTATATCTGTTCCAGCGCTTGCCCGCTAACCTCGAACGTTGAATGTCTTAGTAAAGACGCATTGAACGTATACGATTATTTTAGAAGAATAGTACAATAGTTTTATTCTAATGGAAGTTAGAAATTCTGTAACTGTGCGTTTTACGTCCAGTAACAGTATCGTGTGCAATTTTCAGTATTGGAATTGCCCGCGAGTCTTTCCTGAATGATAACGTGAGATTGATGCTTTATAAAATATTGAATGCTGATATGATGGAATACCGAATCAAGATGAGATTTCAGGTCATTGCTTTTTTAATTCTATTCTGCTGCACAGGCGTTATTGCCCAGCAGAAACAGATCTTTGAAATCAAAGAAGGACAATTCTTATACAACAATAAGCCCATACAAATTCATTCAGGTGAGATGCACTATGCCCGCATTCCGAAAGAATACTGGAGACATCGGTTAAAGATGCTAAGAGCGATGGGATTGAACACCGTTGCAACCTATGTTTTCTGGAATTATCATAACACGGCTCCCGGTGTCTGGGATTTTAAAACAGAAAATAAAAACATAACAGAATTTATAAAGCTGGCCAGAGAAGAAGGATTGTTTGTGATCCTGCGTCCGGGTCCGTATGCCTGTGCCGAGTGGGAGTTTGGTGGTTATCCGTGGTGGCTTCAGAAAAATAAAGACCTCGTTATCCGCTCAAACAACAAACCATTCCTTGATTCATGTCGCATCTACATTAATAAACTCGCCGAACAAATTAAACCGTTCCTTGTAACCAAAGGTGGCCCCGTTATCGTGGTGCAGGCCGAGAATGAATTTGGTTCCTATGTATTTCAGCGAAAAGATATTCCCATAGAAGAACATAAAAAATATAGCAGTGCCATAAAATCCATGTTAACAGAAGCAGGCATTGATTGTCCCTTATTCACATCCGATGGTTCATGGTTGTTTGATGGTGGTGCATTGCCAGGTGTATTACCCACAGCAAATGGTGAAGGCAATATAGAAAACTTAAAAAAAGCAGTTGATAAATATCATAACAATCAAGGACCGTACATGGTTGCCGAGTTTTATCCCGGATGGTTAGATCATTGGGCAGAACCCTTCACCCGCATCGGTGCCGATGAGATTGCAAAGCAAACTGAAAAATATTTACAGAATGGTGTACACTTCAATTTTTATATGGCGCATGGAGGAACAAACTTTGGATTTACTGCTGGTGCTAACTATAATGATGAACATAACATTCAACCCGATATAACCAGTTATGATTATGATGCGCCCATCAGCGAAGCAGGTTGGGTAACAACCAAGTATACAGCACTTCGCGAATTGATGAAGAAATATGCGAAGTATACCATACCAGAAATTCCTGAGAGAATTCCTGTCATTACATTACCCGGGATTACACTCACAAAGTCAGTAGATTTTTTTGAATTGAAAAATTCAGTCAAGCCTGTCGTTAATGACACCCCCTTGTCATTCGAAGATCTCAATCAAGGTTCAGGATATGTTTTGTACAGCAAGAATTTTACTCAACCCGTGCAAGGTGAACTTAAGATTTCAGGATTGCGCGATTATGCTTTAGTGTATGTCAATGGTAAGAAAGCAGGAGAGCTGAACAGGCAAGAGAATAAATATATAATGAATATCGATATTCCGTTTAATGGAAGACTTGATATTCTTGTGGAGAACATGGGACGTATCAACTATGGCGCTCAAATCACAGACAACACCAAAGGAATTATTTCACCCATTTTAATCAACGATTTTGAAATAACAGGAAACTGGAAGATATATCCATTTCCGTTTGATCACGTACCAGATCTTTCAGCATTAACAAATAAGTCTACGCTGGGATTACCAACGATCTATAGCGGCTCATTTGAAACACAGGAAATAGGCGATGTTTTCTTAGACATGCGCACATGGGGCAAAGGAATTGTTTTTGTTAACGGACATCACCTCGGCCGCTACTGGAAAGTTGGTCCACAGCAAACACTTTACCTGCCCGGATGCTGGTTAAAGAAAGGCAAAAATGAAGTAATCATCTTCGAGCAGCAAAACGATGTCCAGCAACAAACTTTAAAAACACAAAATATAGCCGAGCTAGATCTTTTGAATGTGGGTAAATGATGATCCGTTGATAGTAAATAGTTAAACGTTATCCGTTAATAGTTATCTGTCAATAGTCATTAGTCATTAGTCACTATTAACGATTAACGGATAACTATTCACCAATGACTAATGACTAATGACTAACTAATACACGATTAACAATTAACTTTTAACTATTCACGATTCACTAATGACGATTAACTTTCACAAGATGGAATTAATAAATAAAAACAGTCGCAGATCCTCCGTACGTTTATCCAGAGACACGTATGAATTAATCTTTAACCTGATCACATCAACATTACAGGAGAAAGGCGAGATAACTGTTAACCAGTTGCTGGATTATACCTTACAAGATAATGCCATTAAAGTTAAAGGTGATCTGGGTTGGCTGCTACTCCAGGTAAAGCAAGACCTTGAAGCACGTGGAATTATAAAAGTAAAATTAGGAATAGGAACACAACGCATTCAAAAAATAAAGCTTGTTAAATGGAAATTTAAAGCAGCTTTATCAGAACTTAAGGCCATGAAACTTTCAGCTAATTAAAGTATGACTATGAAAAGAGGATTTAAAAATATAACAGGTGTGATCTTAGTTTGCATATCATCACTGTTATTGCAATGCTCTCAACAAGATAAAGCAGCCCAGAACAATTCGCCATCAGTTATTCCGAAGCCTACCACTGTAGCGTACAGTTCCGGTTATTTTACGATCGACAAGAATACAACAATAGCGATCAACAGCGAAGAGCTTGCTGAAGCTGCAAACTATCTTACAAACATGATTGCCGAAGCTTCTTCCTTTGCCCCGGAAATTAAAAAACAGAATGGTAATGAAGAACATCACACCATCGTACTTCAATTGGTAAAACAAACGGGCAACGAACAAAACAACAAAGAAGCATATTCATTAAAAGTTACAACAGATCAAGTTATCATTTCAGCATCAGGGTCATCAGGGATATTTTATGGAATCCAAACATTGCGTCAGCTTCTTCCAGCTGCTATTGAAGTGAAGAACAAGAAAACAGAATCATGGCAAGTGCCCGTTCTCTCTATTGAAGACAATCCGCAGTTTGCCTGGCGTGGTATGCACCTCGATGTATCACGACATTTTTTCTCAGTCGAGTTTGTAAAAACATTTATTGA
>DATCRE010000408.1:0-17470 GCA_036569145.1 Cyclobacteriaceae bacterium | reverse complement strand
TGTTATGCTAAATGATAGCGTTGCGTTTAAGAATGTAATCTCTAACGGCCTTGTTCTTGACAAGACTGGCAACAAGATGTCGAAGAGAAAAGGCAACGTTGTTAATCCTTTTGAAGCATTAAGTCAATATGGCCCTGACCTCGTGCGTTGGTACATGATTGAAAATGCACCACCATGGGATAATTTGAAATTCGACTTCGATGGTATCACAGAAGTACAGCGTCGCTTCTTCGGTACATTGTTAAACACCTATTCATTCTTTGTGCTCTATGCCAACATCGATGGTTTCGTAAAAGATGAATTCAACAATGTTCCATACGAAAAACTTACAAACCTTGATCGCTGGATCATTTCAAAACTTCAGTCACTGGTCATTGAAGTAACAAAAGCTTATGAAGAGTATGAGCCAACACGGGCAACACGTGCCATTCAGGATTTTGTTAACGATCAGCTTTCTAACTGGTACGTTCGTTTAAATCGCAAACGCTTCTGGAAACCTACTTCAGAAGAAGCTTCATCAGCAAGCTTATCAGAAGATAAGAAGGCAGCTTATGAAACGTTGTATGAGTGCTTAATGGTTGTTGGTCAGCTCATGGCACCTGTTGCTCCGTTCTTTAGTGAATGGTTGTATAAGAATCTCACTGACAACATTCGCGAGAGCGCAATTAAAAACAATACACCATTACGTCACGAATCAATCCACCTTACATCGTTAACCAAAAGTGAAGAAAACAGAATTGATGCAAGCCTTGAAAAATCAATGACTTATGCTCAACAAATCTGTTCGCTTGTTCACTCAATCCGTAAAAATTCAAAGATTAAAGTAAGAACGCCTCTTCAGAAAATATTGCTACCTGTTCTTGATCCTTCATTCGCTAAACAGATAAAAGTAGTAGAAGATATTATTCTGGCAGAAGTAAACGTAAAAGCTATTGAATACATTGATGATACTTCAGGCATTCTTGTTAAAAAAGTAAAACCTAACCTGGCGAAGTTGGGCAAGCAATATGGCCCTAAGATGAAAGATGTAAGTGTCGTGATTAATACCTTCACCCAAGAAGAAATTAATGAACTCGAAAAACAAGGTAAGCTTGCCAAAGGCGGATTTGATTTTGTGTTAGAAGATGTACTCATCAGCTCAGAAGATATTCCAGGATGGGCAGTAGCTACCGAAGGCGGTGTAACCGTTGCACTCGACATCACCATAACGGATGCGTTAAGAAAAGAAGGTATTGCTCGTGATTTTGTAAACCGTGTTCAAAACCTTCGTAAAGAACAAGGCTTCGAAGTATTAGATAAGATTGCTATTGAAGTGCAGAAAGATTCTAATAATCTTTATGATGCACTTACTGAATTCAGTGACTACATCCGTACCGAAACACAAGCTATCACACTTGATGTAAAGCAAGATGTTCAGCAAAGTGTTGAAGTTGAAATTGAGGAGTATAAGTTGAATGTTAAGATCGCAGTAAAGAAATAAATTATTAAAGCAGACTGAAGCTGAATGAAAACCTATAAATATTTTTTGATTGCGTTTGCAGTGATTGTAATTGATCAGACATCAAAACTATTGGTGTATAATAACATGTATCTTCATCAGGAAATAAATGTTATTGGCGATTGGTTCAAGCTCCACTATCTGCTTAATCCCGGGATGGCCTTTGGCATTCATTGGGAAAATGAATTCGGAAAACTGGCACTCTCGCTATTTAGAATTGTGGCCATGGTGGGTATAGGTTATTACCTTGTTAAGATGGCTAAAAAAGGAGCCAGCACTGGTTTCTTAGTCTGCATGAGTTTAATTCTGGGAGGTGCTGTCGGCAACGTTGTGGATAGTACATTTTACGGAGTGTTTCTAAACAATAGTCTTGAGAACTCACCTTCGCCATGGTTTCACGGACAGGTAATTGATATGTTGTTCTTTCCCATTGCAGAATTTGTCTGGCCAGATTGGATGCCCATTGTCGGTGGTGATTACTTTCTGTTCTTTAGCCCTGTGTTTAACATTGCCGACTCATCCATTTTTATAGGTGTACTTATTATACTTATTATGCAGAAAAGTTTTTTCAAACATTCACACCACGAAAACAATCCATCAGAAGGTAACGAACCACAACCTGATAACGCTATTGAAAATACGGTAACACCAACACCTCCTGCAGAAGGATAACTAAGTATTAGCGATTGAAAGTTTACTATTAGCCTTGTCTTTAACACGACAGGGCTTTTTTATTACTGAATAAATTTCCAATCATACGAGCTAATCCCTGTTAGGCAAATACAATATTCTTCTTACTTTTAAGACTAGTAAATTCTAAACCTAAACATTAATTGATTATATCATGAGCTTATTCGTTAAAAAGCCGCTTGATCAACTCCTTGCACAAGCAGGAGATTCTGACAAGGGGTTAAAGAGGACATTGGGACCTGGCAATCTTGTCGCCCTGGGTATTGGTGCTATTATTGGTGCTGGCTTGTTTGTAAGAACAGCAGCAGCAGCAGGTGAGGCAGCAGGGCCAGCCGTTGTAGTGTCTTTCATAGTAGCCGCCATTGGTTGTGCATTTGCCGGTCTGTGCTACGCAGAATTTGCTTCCATGATTCCTATCGCCGGAAGTGCTTATACATACGCCTATACTACCATGGGCGAAATAGTTGCATGGATTATCGGTTGGGCTCTTGTTCTGGAGTATGCATTAGGTGCCGCCACAGTATCCATTGCCTGGAGTGAGTATCTCAATAAACTACTCGATAATGCCATACCCT
This sequence comes from Cyclobacteriaceae bacterium, assembly GCA_036569145.1. Lineage (GTDB taxonomy): Bacteria > Bacteroidota > Bacteroidia > Cytophagales > Cyclobacteriaceae > DATCRE01. Next base: position 14,707 of record DATCRE010000408.1, on the reverse strand, counting down.
ATTCATTAAGTCATTCTCCCCTAGAGTCATTTGTTAAACGTGTTGTTGATGGAAAAGAAACCTTTCTATCTACATCCGAAATACTGAATACAGATGTCATTATTCATTCTGGTATAATCAATCTTCCTGCTTTATTAATTCTGACACTCTTAACACTTGTGCTTATTAAAGGAACACAAGAATCTGCGTCGTTAAATGCTATCATTGTTTTCGTTAAAGTAAGTATCGTATTAATTTTTATTGCGTTAGGATGGGCTTATATCAGACCTGAAAATTATGTTCCATTTACAATACCTGATGGAACTGTTGGACATGAGTCATTCAATGAACACGGATGGGGAGGTGTGTTAGGCGGAGCTGGTATAGTATTCTTTGCCTTTATAGGTTTTGATGCTGTTTCAACGGCAGCACAAGAGGCAAAAAATCCGAAGCGCGATATGCCAATCGGTATTCTTGGATCACTTGTTGTGTGTACCATCCTATACATTTTGTTCTCACATGTGTTAACCGGCATTGCAAACTGGCAAGAGTTCAAAACAGTTGGTAAAGAAGCTTCAGTAGCTTATGCTATCGATCATTACATGCCTGGCTTCGGTTGGTTATCATCAGCTGTAACAGTTGCTATTTTAGCAGGATTTTCTTCTGTAATTCTGGTGATGTTATTAGGACAATCTCGCGTATTCTTTTCTATGGCCAACGATGGCCTACTACCAAAAATATTTTCAGAACTACATCCCAAGTTTAGAACTCCTTATAAATCCAACTTGATCCTTCTTCTATTCGTTGGTCTTTTCGCTGGACTAATACCTGGAAGCATGGCTGGTGATCTTACAAGCATAGGCACACTGTTCGCATTTGTTTTAGTCTGCGCAGGAGTATGGATTCTACGAATAAAAAATCCAGAAGTACAACGGGCATTTAAAACTCCACTGGTACCTCTAGTGCCTATTTTAGGTATGATTGTTTGTACTGCTATGATTGTTTTTCTTGATGGTTATACAATTATGGTTGCGGGTATCTGGATGGTACTCGGACTGATAGTGTATTTCACCTATAGCACCAAGAATAGCAAGCTGAAAAATTAAAGAATAAAATTAATATAAGTGCCTCACTCTGCTTAAAAGGAGTGAGGCATTTTCTTTACTGCCAGATAAACTTTTAGTATTGTAAACGGGTTCAATGTTATAACTGAAATGGCAAAAGAAATAAACATTCAGCATCTCCCTGAATCACCAGGTGTATATCGGTTCTACGATAGTGAGAATGAGTTGATCTATGTTGGCAAGGCAAAGAACATCAAAAAAAGAGTAAGCAGCTATTTCAACAAAAACACAGGTGTTAACAGAAAAACTTTACGCCTTGTATCCTTCATTGAAAAAATAGAGTACACCGTTTCTGAAACAGAGTTTGATGCATTGCTGCTGGAGAACACGCTCATTAAGCAGAATCGGCCCAAGTATAATATTCTCTTAAAGGATGACAAGACTTTCCCATACATCTGCATCCTGAAAGAACCTTTCCCCAGAATTATCTATACACGAAAATACATTCCATCACAAGGCGAATACTTTGGTCCTTACTCCAGTGTAGTAGCCATGAAAAACGTATTAGAATTACTTCATAAACTTTACTCTATACGTACTTGTAGTCTTCTTTTAAATACAAGTTCAATTGAACAAAAGAAATATAAAGTTTGCCTGGAGTATCACATCGGAAATTGCAAGGGACCTTGTGAGGGGCATCAGCAAGAAGCAGCTTATCTCGAAGAAATTGATCAGGCCAGAAATATTTTAAAAGGCCAGGTAAGCATTGTATACCAACATTTCAAAACTCGTATGCAGGAACTGTCTGCAAATATGGAATTTGAAAAAGCACAAGCGTATAAAGAAAAACTAGATACACTCGAAAGATTTCAATCTAAAACTCTCGTCGTTAATAATGACCTGACAGATATTGATGTATTCACTATCACAAGCACAGAAGAGTATGCTTACATCAATTATCTTATGATCAAAGAAGGAAGTATTATTTACTCAAAATCTGTTGAGGTCAAAAAGAAGCTGGAAGAAACTGATGAAGAGATACTCGGTACCGTATCTTATGAATTAAGAGACCAGGCATTCAGTAAATCAAAAACAATCTATAGTAACATTGCTATTGAACCTTTACCTGACGACATCGAAAATGTAATACCTAAAATAGGCGACAAGAAAAAGTTGGTAATGTTGTCGATGAAGAATGCACTTGAACTTAAGAAAGAACGGACAATATTAAGAGAAGGAAAGAAATCAAAACAAAACGAAGTGCTTTCCATTCTTCAAAAGGATATGCATCTTCAAAAATTACCGAACATCATTGAGTGTTTTGACAACTCAAATTTTCAGGGTACGAGTCCCGTTGCATCTATGGTACGTTTTGTTGGTGGCAAACCTGACAAAAAAGGTTATCGGCATTTTAACATCAAGACTGTCGAAGGACCTAATGACTTCGCATCGATGAAAGAGATCGTTACAAGACGGTACACACGAGTTTTAGAAGAGAATCTGCCGATGCCAGACCTCATTATGGTCGATGGTGGCAAAGGACAATTAAGCAGTGCTGTTGAGGCTTTAAAAGAATTAAACATCTACGGGCAAGTGCCTATAGCGGGTATAGCTAAAAGATTAGAGGAAATATATTATCCTGAAGATTCGTTCCCACTACTCATTAGCAAAAAATCTCCCGGACTTATGCTCCTACAACAAATACGTGACGAAGCGCACAGATTTGCAATTACTTTTCATAGACTTAAAAGAAGTAAGAAGCTCACCACATCTTCATTGGAAGAACTTGAAGGAGTAGGCAAAAAGACTGTTGAACAACTTCTCCGTCACTTTAAATCCATCAAAAAAGCAAAAGAGGCTTCCATAGAAGAGCTTTCAAAAGTAATAGGAGCAAAGAGAGCAGAGATCATCAAATCACACGAAACAAAAAAGGAGGCCTAAGCCTCCTTTTGTTTTGAATGTCTCTTCGAATTAGAACTCCCAAAGGTTGTGCTCTTTTTCCATAAGCATCATTTCAGCCCACTCAGTAGCCCAGATAGCTTCACGATATGGTCTGCCGTTCGCACGGTATGTATCCATGATAGTTTCATCATCAGGATTTTCAATTTTATGAATTGTACCGTGGAACAATCTTAACAAGATAGCATCTGCGAAGTTTTTGTTCTGAGCTGTATTTTGTCTGTTAAACCAAACAGCTTTCTCAGGGTGATTTCTGAATACTTTTTCTAAATCTTTATACTTGAACCAGCCTAAGTACAAATCAACATTTGTTGTTGTTTTAGATCCTGGAACAATGATCTGAATAGCTTGAATATCATAATAGAGGCGTGATCTTCTTCTGTCGAAGATAACATCTTCCATCAATCTCAATGTAGTCATATCACTGGCCAAGTACTCAGTAGCTTTACCCTGGCTTGTTGCTGCCCAATCATCAGGAGATGTCTCAGGATTTGCTCCTTTGTTATCTCTTAAAGCCTGGTAGTTTTTACCATTATAAACGCAAATCTCATCAGTATACCAATCTCTGGCAGGATCCCAAGGATCGTAAACAGAAGCCTGAGTTTGTTGAAGAAGACCAAAGAAATCTTCTTTGCTTACTTTTGATGTAAGTGAGTCGTACTTGTAAATGTCAGTAAGCTCACCAGACTTCACAGCTTCAACAATAAGTTTGGTAATCTGACCATTGTTGGAAAAGAAACCTTTGTTTTGCTTCTCTAACAAGTCAATAGTCCTCCAAACTCTCAACTTATAGAGTTGCTCATAACGAGGTATCGGATTAATGGAATTGGGGTTGTATTGTTGCTCCAATTCCTCCCGGTTTACCTTATCTACTTCCGCTTGTCCCCAAGCACAAGTACCAACCGCTGACAGAAGAAATAAATAAAAAGCTCTTTTCAACATAGTATTAAATTATTGTATTGGAACGTTGATGATCTCAGATTTTACTTCAACCTTTTCATCTTCGTTTTTGAAAGTTCTTCTTGTTACCGTTTTTATTTCAATAACAATTCTATCACCAGGTCTGAACTGGGCTCTCCATGAAGACATGTCAATGTTTTCATTTGTAGCTGTAGTTGTGTTAACCGGTGCAGTACCGCGCGCATGAATTACTTGCATTGAACGTATTCTGTAAGTTGCATCCTTTGGAACTTCTTGTTTGAAGTTTTCTTCAGCTTCAGCAACAATACGAAGACCTGTTAAAGCATTGCCTCTTACACCATTTTTCAAATCGATTTCCTTTCCAGTGTTATCTTTAGCCACATAACGAGGTCTTGGAATGTTCTTAACGTCAAAGGCTTGTGTACCAATGCTCGCACCACCGTTACTAACATTCACATTGATTTTTCTCTGTGAAGGAATAATTGTCACCTGGCCAACTTTTGCTCCTTTAATTATCTCCGCTCCAGAGCTAGAGAATGATGGGTTATAGTTTGTACCTAATGCAGGAACTTCAATGTTTACAGTATTACCACAGTTCATATAAAGTGTTGGGGCATTACCTGTTGTTACACGAATAACTGGTGCTGCAACATAGTAATCAACAACTTGTTCGTAGTCCTGACCATTAAGCTTAATAAGAGCTTTGAATGACTTCTTTGCCATGCCATTTTTGTCGTACGCTCCGCCAGTTGCAGAGAACGATACTTTACCCATTTTAACACCTGTTGGGTCATCAATTATTTGCAATTTCTTGCCATCTTGATAGAACTCAGGAACGACTGCTGACGATGAGGCGGTGATAAACATATCAGCTTCATACTTAGCACCTGCAGCAACGATTGACGATACGGGTCTTACCATTGGTACAATCTTGTCAAACTTAACAATTTTAGCACCTGCATCTTCTCTAAGCTTATCTAAGCCTCTTGCTTCATAATCCAGTATTTCAGTCTGTGTCTGGGTAACAGACGCAAACGCCGCAATACCAGGTGTATTTTCAAACGTAAATGTTAAGAAATCCTTGTTCTTGTGATTCGCATTTTCAGCAAAAAGAGGAAGTTCAGCTGGTGTTTTATCCAATTTATCAAACTTCAAGCCTGTAAGTTGCTCCAATTGTGCCACGTAATTCTTCAACAAGTCCTGATACTTTTTACCCCAGGGGGAATTCTTATCAATCATCATCGTTGCTACGTCAGAGCCGTGGTTAGCAACAAATTTCTCATCGATTTTATCAGTCTTTGATACTTTGAGCATCTCAGATTTTATCTCTTCGATGCTTTTCATTGTTGTCTTAGTCAGTTCTCTAAGCTTTTCAGCATTCTCTTTGGCCTTAACAATAGCAACATCTGTGCTTTGACCAGCATCTCGAACAATACTGCTTAATATATTCTCGCTTTTCTCGCCGCCAGTCTTAATAAGACCGTCAAGAGTTTCGTTAATAATTGCAAATTTCTCTAATACTGCACTGCTGACCTGGAGGGCTAGAAGTGCTGTCAGTACGAGATACATCATACCGATCATCTTCTGCCTGGGTGTTTCCTTACCGCCTGCCATATTTAATAGTTTTTAAAATTAAAGTAAGTACTTAAACCGTAACTCAATTAGTTACCCTGACCGCTACCTTTCATTGCTGTTAACATACCGCCATAAACTTTGTTAAGGGCAGTTAAGTTATCAGACAATTTTCCAAGCTCAGAAGTAAATTTAGCAGTATGATCTCCTACTTTGGTCAGGCCTTGCATAGCACCCGTGAGGCTTTCATAAAACTTATTCATATTCTTAACGTGGCTATCTGCATCTTTCAATTCCATTTCATAAACCGAATTTAATGCTGCCAGGTTTTTAGTAACTTTTTGTACCTGGCTATGATATTCGCCAGCATCTTTAGAAGCTTCAGACATACTTCCTACTGCTTTGATAGCAACATCGTATGACTTGTTCATTTCTAACAATTGAGTTGAAGCTTTCTTAACATTCGTAGCATAATCATTAGTCGCTACAGCTGCATCAGAAAGATTTGACATCTTTTTAGCAGAATCAGCAAGGTTGGTTAAACCTTTTCCAAGGCTATCCAACAACTCGGGTCCAATTTTAGCTTTCTCTAAAGAAGCATCTAACTGTTGGGTTATTGAAGCATTTGGTTTGTTAGAGATACGAGGTGCTACACTAGGAGCTTCATAATCCTCAGAAAGTTCCGGATATACTTTTGACCAATCTGGTTCTGCATGCGGTGGTTCGAAAGCACTTAAAAAGAAAATTACAGCTTCTGTTAAAAGACCAACCATAAGCATTTGGTCAGCGCCCGTTAAGTGAAGGATTTTAAATAATGCACCGACAATTACAACCGCTGCACCGATCCCATAGACTTTGGGCATTATGGTTTTAAAGAGGAGTTCAGCAAATCCGCCTTTTTTCTTGCTCATTTTAGTAATGGTTTAAGTTTTATGCCTATTTGATATTGTTATTCTAAATATAATGAGAGTTTTCAATTATTAAAATTCCTGACCTGATGAGCGTCCAAGGTGAGTTAACGCACAACGGAAGCCAATATAAGCACGGGTAGAATCTTTGAATTCGTATGTTCTCGTGCCTGTTTCAAGGTAGTAAGCCACGTCTTTCCATGAGCCTCCTCTAACAACTTTCTTAGGTGGAATTTTAGGATTGTATTGACTGCTTTCCGGGTTAGTACGTTGGTCTATATACTGAGGGTTCAAATCCCATACAGTTGGAACTGATGCTGGGTTGAAATCATCTAAACACCACTCAGAAACATTTCCTGCCATATCAAAAAGACCATAGTCATTAGGGAAATAAGATTGTACAGGTGAAGAGTATGCGAAACCATCGTCATAGAAGTTACCACGACCTGGTTTGAAGTTAGCTAGCATACAACCTTTTGAGTTACGGATGTATGGATTACCCCAAGGATACTTAGCCATATCACGTCCGCCGCGAGCTGCATATTCCCATTCTGCTTCTGATGGAAGTCTGAAGGCTGGCATAGGGAAATCTCCAACGCTCTTTCTATAATCATTTAAGTATGCTGTTCTCCACTTTCCAAAGAATACAGCAGCATCCCAGTTGATACCTACTACAGGATAATCATCATAACCTGGATGCCAGTAGTAATAATCCTGAACAGGATCACCCATATGGTGAGCAAAGTCTCTAACCCATGAAGTAGTATCTGGATAATATTTCTGACGGAATGTTTCAGGGTCTACTGTTTCAAATCCTTCAATGCTGCCATTATCAACTAAGAAAAAATTAGTGAACTGACGATATTCATTGTTAGTGATTTCGGTATCATCCATAAAGAAAGAACCGATCGTTACTTGCTTGTTAAAGTTGATTTGTGTTGAAGCAGGATCTTCATCTGCCTGTCCCATGTGAAAAGTACCTGCTGGAATTGGTACCATCCCGTATGGAATGGTCATAATCCAACCTTCCCTCCCGGACACGCCGACCAATTCACCCTGATCGCCTCCGCCTTTCTTTCCGCCGCCCAGGCCGAGCAAACCACAGGCACTCATAGCAATGCCCGTTACAATCAACATTAGTTTCGAAGAGACTGATCTATTCATATTCCTTGCACAGTTTTCTGTTTACCGCTTATATGTTTCGAGATTCGAAAGTTAGCTTTATTAGCTCACTTTTTAAAAAATCGTTTACCAAATTCAACAAAATCTTAAAAAAACCAAAATTATTTGTCGCTTAGTGCCTGTACCGTGGGGTTCGAACGACTTTTTTACCGCTGCCTGGGTTAACTGGAAGCTGATAACTAAGCATTAACTCATGGGAGGTAGTAGACTTGGCTTTTTGATCTTTAAGTATGTAATCTAGTGAATAACCCAATTTAAGAGATTTATCTTTTGTAAAACAGTAACCCAGAAGCAAAATAGCGTCTCCACCTTGTCTGAGAGTAATACCTCCCCACATTTGGTCCTTCAATGTAGCTATTACGCCGCCTTCGACAGAATATTGTTTAAGATCTGTTTTTACAAGGAAATTTGGTGTAAGTTTTAAGTCAAAGTTCACTTCATAAAAATAGCCAGCTGTTATATTGAGTTGATTCTGCAATGCTCCACGCAATGCGCTGGCTCCAAAATCAAACTTTGATTTTAGCAAGTGATTGATGCCTACACCTGCGTAATATTTTTCAGTTCTGTAAAAAATACCAAGACCTAGATCTGGTCTTACCTGCGATTCATTTCCTTTAGGTACATTAGGATCATCAGGATAGAGTGCTCTGTATCTTTTTCCATTGATTGACATTGAATAGATTCCAGCCTTGATTCCAAAACTTAATTTGCTTTCCTTAATTCCAAGATGATAAGCATACATAGCTTGTGCCTCAAGGTTATTCTGGGGACCCAAATTATCATTCATCACATATGTGCCAAACCCACTCCGTAATTTATAGATAGGAGTATTGAATGAAACCATCTGAGTTGTTGGCGCACCACCATCTCCAAAGCTGGATTGATAGCCTGCCCACTGTGCCCTGTATGCACCGGTCAATTGCGTAACACCGTCTACACCAGCATAAGCCGGATTCAAATACAAGTTATTAAACATGTACTGACTGAACTGCGCATCTTGCTGAGCTTGTGCACTGAAGGCAGTAAGGACGATTAAAAAAGTATAAAAAGTCTTTCGCAGCATCAAGATTAAAAAATAAGAATCTAAAGTAAATGCTTTTTTATGATACTTTCAACTGCAATATAATTAAAGTATTAAAAAAAATACTACTCTCTAAATTCCAAAGGATGAAGAAGTTACTTAATTCCGTTCGCCTTTTTAACATAGAGTTCTAATGCTCCGGTCATGGAGGGAGCATTCGGAAGAGGGGCTTCTATGTCTAAAATCAATCCGGCATCACGAACAGCCTTAGCTGTTGTTGGGCCGAAAACTGCTATACGAGTATTGTTTTGTTTAAACTCAGGGAAGTTTACAAATAATGAATTGATGCCAGATGGACTAAAGAAAGCAAGTATATCATAAAATACTTCTTTCAGATCAGACAAATCGGCAGCCACTGTATGATAGATAATGGCTTCCGTATAATTGTATCCATTCTGTTTGAGGAAATCAGGAATATCATTCTTGCGAATGTCCGAACATGGGAAGAGATATTTCTCGTTTTTATGCTTCTTCAAGATCTCCAGAAGATCCTGAGCGGTTTTAAGACCGGTGAAAATTTTACGTTTACGAATTACTATATACTTCTGAAGATAATTTGATGTCTGTTCTGAAATGCAGAAGTATTTCATTTCTGCAGGCATTTCAATTTTCAACTCCTGGCATATATGAAAGAAATGATCTACTGCATTGCGGCTTGTAAAAATGATGGCCGTATGATTCAGTATATCAATCTTCTGCTTTCTGAATTCTTTTACGGGCACTGGCTCGACCTGAATGAAGGGTCTGAAGTCAATCTTTAAATTGAACTTTTCAGCAAGTTTAAGATAAGGAGAATTAGTATCGGCAGGGAACTCTTGAGTAACCAGGATACTTTTTACTTTTCGTATCCTGTCAGTAGCAATTTCACTCATATCAACACGTAACGTAACTAGTTATAAAGAACTGAGATGATCACCAGCAAAGGAATTATTTCAGTGGCACAAATGTACGAAAATAAATGAAACAAGGAGTAGCCTGTTCTTCCATTCAATTTCAAAAAAATAATAATTGTCCAGCCAACAAGACACCACGTCATGAGTTTTAGCAGAACAAAATAAAATGAGGGATTCTGACCGCGTGCTATAAAGTAAACAAACAACACAATAGAAATGGCACCGAAAACAATGAGCTGTAAACGCACCCAATTAAAGAAGTGTATTCCGGCCATATTTCGAGATCCAAATAAAAAGGACGAAACGTAAACAAGAATTATTTTCAGAATAAAAATCAGGAAAATAAAGAGACTTACGCCTATCCATTTTGACAAGGCACTGAAAAATCCTGTTGTGGCGAAATAGTTAGTGAGCCAATGACCTGTTGATGCAAAATGGAATATTACAATCAGATAAAACCCCAGAATCAAGCTACAAAATGCATAGAATAATATATTGGCACTATTGCTTATGCGTGTGTAGATCTGGGAGTCATCGCTTTCACGAAGTGAGAATATTTTGGTAACAGAAAAATAATCTGATGCCAGCTTGGGGTTAAGTCGCAACACTACAATGAGCATGATTAATAATATAAGCGACGCGACAATTACAAAGTCTCTGAAAAAAGTAGAAGGCTTATCATTTGTTTCATCGTTGGCGTGTGCCTGTGTAATCTTCGTTTCAATGGTGGTGTGCAATTTTTCCTGGCTGATGCTTTCTGCGTGTATGGCTACTAACAGGTTTACAGACGAGTATGTGCGGACAAGACTGTCAATATTAAAATCCGTTCCGCCAACAGATGCCAACTGACCGTTAATAAAAACTGTATAATCATACGGGGCATTGATTTTCAAATAATCGCCAGCAAACTTATCGCCATCAATCTGAAAGTAAAGTGTTGATATATCGCCATAATCGGCGTTAAGCGATTCGTACTTATTATTCTCAAAAATTTTCCAATCACTTCTAAGATCTTTCTTTACTGTAAAAATCCCGTTAGCGGAAACGCCAGAAATCTGGAATGAAAAAATGCTAATGAAAAAAAATAAAGCTATCCGCATACGGACTCAAAAATATTATAAATGCAATGATAATCCGAAATGCATGTAAGTTTGTCTGATAATTATGGCTGGAATTTATTTACATATACCTTTTTGCAAGCAGGCTTGTCATTACTGCGATTTTCACTTCTCTACAAATCTGAGTTTGACTGACGAGGTTTCGAATGCTATGATTCGGGAGATTGAAATTCAAAAAGGATATTTAAAGAACGACAGTCTCATTGAAACCATCTACTTTGGTGGCGGCACACCTTCTATATTATCTGTAAAACAATTAACAGATTTATTGAATACAATCCGGTTAACGTTCCTGACATCAGTCAACGCCGAGATTACAGTAGAAGCTAATCCCGATGATCTCTCTGAAGAAAAACTTTTCCAATTAAAAGAAGCCGGTGTTAACAGACTAAGTATTGGGATTCAATCTTTTGATGATGACGTACTTCATTTTTTAAACCGGGCACATACTAAAAATGCTGCTATTCAGTGCATGACTGATGCACGAAAGGTCGGATTTAAAAACATCAGCATTGATTTGATCTATGCCATTCCCAGGCAAGACAATAAAATGTGGTTAAGAAATATCGAACAGGCTATTGGCTTTAATCCTGAACATATATCCTCTTATTCATTAACAATTGAAGAAAAAACTGTTTTTGGAAAATGGTCAGCCGCAGGCAAGCTAAAGCCTGTTGTAGATGACATTGCTGCTCAACAGCTTGAAATTCTGGTAGAGCAACTTGAACGTGCAGGTTATGATCAGTATGAAGTTTCAAATTTTGGCAAACCTGGTTTTTATTCAGCACACAACAGCAGTTACTGGAAACAACAACCTTACCTGGGCATTGGCCCGAGTGCACATTCTTATAATGGCATTAGCCGACAGTACAACATCAGTAACAATCATATTTATTTACGCTCCTTAAACGAGGACAAAATCCCATGTGAGATCGAAGTGCTTACGCGTGAAGATCAGGTGAATGAATATTTACTAACGACGCTGCGAACAAGCTGGGGTACCGACCTGGCTAAATTGAAAACTGACTATCAATATGACCTTGAAGCTGATAATCGTGAGTACCTCGATAATCTTTTAAATCAAAATTTGGCTGAAATCAGTAACCATGTCATGCGTCTTACGAAGGCGGGAAAATTGCTGGCCGACAAAATAGCATCAGATCTTTTTTTGATGCAGGATTAAAGAATGAGATTAACAATGTTCAAGCAAAAAGTCGATAGTTATACCGATGCATCTGCAAAATAAGTTTCGTATTTTTCAGTCCTAGAAAATCTCCATGAAATCGGTCGAAGAAAAGAAAGTTTACATGCTGCTGAAGTCCGTTATTTTCAGTTATCATGGCCTTGATGAAGAAGAAAAGAAAGATCTTGACAAGACAGCTATTGAACTTGATGCCGCGGCTGAATACAAATGGGCTTTAGATTTTATCGCACAGGATTATATAACGGCATTTGATCGTGCCCGGGATTATCTGAATGATATCATTGGTGATTACTCGAAAGAAAAGCGCATTGAATTGGTGAACATGGTATGGCAGGCTAATAACTTAAAAGGTTATGTAACCGAAATGGAAGCCACAGCGATGCTCAAACTTGCCAAAGACTGGAATGTTCAGAAAGAATTGATAGAACTGGTATTGATGAAATAGATTTACAAACTCATCATATCCTTAAACTTGGCAGCTTGCCTACGGCTTACTTCAACTTTATCACCTCCCCGAAGTTTCACCATTAGCCCACCATTGAACCAGGGCTCTATTCCTTCCACCCAGCTTAAGTTTACGATATGTTTGCGACTCGCACGGAAAAAAGCACGCTCATCTAACTTTTCATCAAGTGCATTAAGTGACTTGTGAATCATAGGACGATTGTTATCGAAATAAACTTTAATGTAGTTCCCGTCAGATTCAAACATGCGCACGTTCGACAACCCCACAAACCAGCAACGATCACCATCTTTAACAAAGACCTGATCATTCAAGCCTAGTTTTTTATCGGGCCCGCGCAGTGCAACCATCTTAGCGCGTTCTTTTTCTGAAAGCTTGGTTATTGTTTCTGAAAGTCTCTCGGGCTGGATTGGCTTCAACAAATAATCAAGTGCATTTACCTCAAAAGCTTTCAAAGCAAATTCATCGTATGCTGTAGTAAAGACTACAAACGGAACGGAATCAAGTTCTTCCAGCAACTGAAAACCTGTCTTACCCGGCATTTGTATATCCAGAAATAAAAGATCAGGATTCAGATCATTCACCATCTGATTGGCCTCGTCGGCATTCACAGCTTCACCTATCACCTCAATCATAGGGTGATCTTCCAACAACTTCATCAACTCTTTACGCGCGAGGCGCTCGTCATCCACGATTAATGCTCTCATAGTTATGTGTTTGAGGAATACTTATTTCAGTTAGTACAAATTTATCGTTTTCGTTCACAATCCGGAATGTAGCTTCATTTCCGTAAAGCAATTTAAGTCGCTGCACAGTATTTTTTAAACCCAATCCCTTCTTACTGCGCTTGGGGTTGCTGGTGAGATGACCGCTATTACGAATACTTATTTTCAAGTGCCCACTATCAACCACGGTCTTCATCTGAATGACACCACCTGCTGTAAGTTTAGAGATGCCATGTTTAATACCGTTTTCAACCAATGTCTGAATCATCAAAGGTGGCACCATAAATCTTTGTGATTCCGGATGAATATCAAATTCTGTTTTAAGCCGCTCTTCAAAACGTATACTTTCAAGTCCCAGGTAATCGCGAACAGTTTTAAGTTCATCTTCAAAATTGGTGAGACCCTTTTTATCCGTAGCCAGTGAGTTGCGCAAGATGTTTGAAAGCTGATTGATGGCTTGTTTGGATTTACCGGGGTTTTCATCAACCAAAGCCCGTATGCTGTTCAATGCATTAAAAATGAAATGCGGGTTGAGTTGAGACTTTAAATTATTAAGCTCTATTTCATTCATAGAAGCTTCATACTTTAATGATCTGTTATACCGCTCAAAATATTGATACGTGAAGTAAAGAATAGACCACAGAAAAAATATTAACACATAGATGGATGTAAGTCCAAAAACATGTTGAAGATCAAGCGCCACGTGTTCGTTATAAAAGCCCAGAAGTAAACTCACCGGCATGCGTAAAAAATAAACTATGATGGCCATGGTAGAAACACTCAAAAGAATGCCTGGAATTAATCTGGGCAAGCCCAGATAGAGCCATTTATTTTTGTTTATAAACTCACGAAACACATGTGTTACAAACAGGCACAGCAATGCTTCATACACAAGAAAGATCACTCGCTTAACATTAACATTTCCCGACGCTAATACGCTGGAAACAATTTGAAGAAAGGCATACAACAGCCACCCACCTATCTGCAAAGTCCAGTATAATCGGTTATTGTTCACCATGTTCGATCCGGGCAAAAATAAAGAATCTCATAGTATACCATGATTGTTTTATGTAAACGGTATCCCTTCTTCAAAGAGTGTTCGAGTTCAGAATTTAAATTGCAAGACGTAAATAAATAAAACAACTGATGCGGCAATAAAAATCCACGTAATAGCAACCAGAGGTTTTTTGAATCTGGCAAGTTTGGGTTCGAGGGTGAGCGCATTCATAATAAAGGCAATGCCTGCAACAATATAAAGTGAGGTTTCTATAAAGTCGCCTTTCCAGGCCTGGTATACACCAACCGCAACGAAGATAGATCCAAAAATATACTGACGCGTGAGAGAGTTCATGAGGTAAAGGTACGGGTTACGAGTTATGAAGTACGAATTACATTTAGACAATCTATTAACTGATCTCCGTTATACAAGATACCTCAATTTAATTCCGCCTTCAAAAATTTTCCAGTATAGCTATGAGCCACTTTAGAAACTTCTTCCGGAGTACCTTTTGCTATAATAGTGCCACCTTTCTCACCTCCTTCAGGACCAAGATCAATTATATAATCAGAAGATTTAATGATGTCCATATTATGTTCAATCACTAAAACTGAATTGCCTTTGTCAACCAGTTTTTGAAG
>DATCRE010000407.1:0-6679 GCA_036569145.1 Cyclobacteriaceae bacterium | reverse complement strand
CTGGTTAAAGCTGGTCACGTATTTATTTTAGAGACTCCACTCTTCCGCGTGCGTAACAAGAAAGAAACCATTTATTGTTACAGCGAAGAAGAAAGACAAGCAGCTGTTGATAAACTAGGAAGCAAACCTGAGATCACACGCTTCAAAGGATTAGGTGAAATTTCGCCTGATGAATTTGGTGAATTCATTGGCGAGAACATTCGCTTGCAACCGGTGATACTCGGTGTTGATAGCCACCTGATAAAGATTCTTGAATTTTATATGGGTAAGAATACACCAACCCGCCAGGAGTTTATTATCGATAACCTGAAAATTGAATTAGATAAAGTAGAAGAGATAGGTGTTGAACTTTAATACCTGTTGCATATTTTTTAAAGTACCATGAGTAAAAATAAAAAGTCTGACGCGCAGCCTCCAAAAAAATCAGATGTAACAAAGACCGATCACAATGGTGACATTGTTCACTCCATTGCTGTTGAAGGTCTTTATGAAAACTGGTTTCTCGATTACGCATCCTATGTAATTCTGGAGCGAGCTGTGCCACGCATTGAAGACGGATTCAAGCCCGTTCAACGCCGCATCATGCATTCATTGAAAGATATGGATGATGGTCGCTTTAACAAAGTAGCCAACGTTATTGGTAACACCATGCAATATCACCCGCACGGTGATGCTGCTATTGGTGAAGCCATTGTTAACATTGGTCAGAAAGACATATTAATTGAAACGCAAGGTAACTGGGGCGATGTTCGAACAGGTGATGGCGCTGCTGCTCCACGTTATATTGAAGCACGTCTTTCTAAATTCGCATTAGATGTAGTATACAATCCGCAGACTACCGAGTGGCAATTGTCATATGATGGTCGTAAGAAAGAACCCGTTACACTTCCGGTTAAATTTCCGTTGTTGCTGGCACAAGGTGTTGAAGGTATTGCTGTTGGTCTTTCAACAAAAATACTTCCACACAATTTCTGTGAGCTGATCAAAGCATCTGTTGATATACTGAAAGGTAAAAATCCTAAGATCTATCCTGATTTTCCTACCGGTGGTATTGGCGATTTTACAGAATACAATCAAGGTTTGCGTGGCGGAAAAGTTAAAGTAAGAGCCCGCATTGAAATCTTCGATAAGAAGACACTGATCATTCGTGATATTCCTTTTTCTACCACCACCACTTCATTGATGGAATCCATTGTGAAGGCAAGTGAAAAGGGACAGATCAAAGTAAAACAGGTAATTGATAATACAGCTAAAGACATAGAGATCCAGATTATACTTCAGCCAGGTCAATCGCCTGAAGTAGCCATCGATGCGCTCTATGCCTTTACAGATTGTGAAATTTCTATTTCACCAAATGCCTGCGTTATCCTGAATGATAAACCAATATTCCTTCCGGTAACTGATATTCTTAAATACAACACCAATCAAACTGTAGAACTTCTCAAGAAAGAACTTGAGATTAAGAAAACGGAGTTGATGGAAAAAATTCTCTTCTCATCACTGGAGAAGATCTTCATTGAAAACAGAATTTACCGAGACATTGAAGAAGCCACAACGTGGGAGGAAGTATTGAGCACGATCGATAAAGGTTTGAAACCTCACAAGAAAAAATTCTATCGTGAGATTACAACGGAAGATATTGTTAAGCTTACAGAAATCCGTATCAAGAGAATTTCAAAATTTGATGCCTTCAAAGCCAATGAATTGTTACGCGACCTTGAGAAGGAACTGAAAGAGACAGAACACCACCTGAAGCATTTGGTTGATTATGCAATTGCATACTACCAGAAGCTGTTGGAGAAATATGGAAAAGGACGTGAGCGCAAAACAGAAATCAAGAGCTTCCAGTCTGTTACAGCCGTTGAAGTTATTGCCATCAATCAAAAACTATACGTTAACCGTGAAGATGGTTTCATGGGGTACGGACTCAAGAAGGATGAATATGTAGCGGATTGCTCTGAGCTCGATGACGTGATTGTTATCCGTAAAGATGGTAAAGCCCGTGTATCGCGTATCCAGGAGAAAGTGTTTATGGGAAAAGACATTCTCTACATCGGCATCTGGAAGAAAGGCGATGAACGTATGGTGTATAACGTGATCTATAGCGATGGTAAATCAGGCGTTAGTTATGCCAAACGTTTTAACATGCCGGGCATTACACGCGATAAAGAATATGACCTCACGAAGGGAACTCCTAACTCGCGCATATACTACGTGAGCGGAAACCCCAATGGTGAAGCAGAGAAAGTTGAAGTGAAGCTTTCACAATCAAGCACTGCCCGTAAAAAAATCTTCACGTTTGATTTTGCTGAGCTTGAAGTAAAAGGTCGTGGTACGAATGGTAATATTCTTACCAAGTATCCTATGCGCAAAGTTGATTTCCTCAAAGCAGGTTCATCAACGTTAAGCAAACTAAGCTTATGGTATGATGCTGATGCCGGAAGATTGAACAAGGAAAAACGTGGCAAATACCTGGGCAAGTTTGATGTTGATGATCAACTGATAACCTTTAGCCGCAATGGTACTTACAAGATTACTGGTTATGAATTAACCAATCGTTATGAGCCAGAGAAAACATTGAAGGTAGAAAAATTCAATATCGAAAAACCAATCTCTGCTGTTTATGTGGATGGCGAGAGCAAGCAATACATGGTGAAGCGTTTCATGATTGAGACGAGCACACCCGATAAAGAATTTAACTTTATCACAGAAGGTATAGGCTCACGCCTCGTAGCAGTTACATCAAGTGAAACACCCGAGATAGAACTTGAAGTGATTAAAGAAAAAGGTAAAGACAAGAAGTCGAGCGTTGTAAATCTTGAAGAGCTTGTTGACATAAAAGGTTGGAAGGCACTAGGTAATAAACTGTCTCAATACAAAGTCACCAAAGTTACCCTGGTCGAAGAAGAAGAGGCGACGCCGGAAGAAGACGGAGAAAGCGGCGATTTAGAGATGGCTGAATCAGAAGATTCTCAGTCGTCAAAAAAAAAATTGAAGATGAACCCACCGTCATCGAAGAAGACGGACAAGTCAGTCTCTTCGGCGAAAGGCAAAAGCCCGCTCAAGACCAAAGCAACAGCCAGCAAAAAAGTCAGCCCCGCCAAAGGGTCGAAGTCGAGCAGCAAAGCCTCTTCGGCGAGCCCCAAAAAGGCAGTGAAAAAAACAGCGACGAAGAAAGTGGTAGCGAAGAAAGCAGCCAAGTCAGCAAAGAAGACAACCAAGGCAGCTCCAAAAAAGAAGAGCAAAAAATAGACGATAAAGAAGGAGATAAAGCCTTCGGTGTCGGTGAGACAATAGACCTTGATATTTAATTTAATGAATGGAAAGCTTCGGATAATCTCCGGAGCTTTTTTGTTTATGTGAATGCAGTGATTGAAATATCTCGCATTATAAAAAGGTTTCGAATAATTGGTAAGCCCTTAGATTATTTTGTTTATGGATATTAGGAAGACAATAGGGTATATAGGTAATATTGCTTATATTATGAATGTTAATGGTTTTAATTTAAACACAACAAACAATGAAACAAAGACATCTCATTTTACTACTAAGCGTCATACTGATATCGTGGACAACGCCGATAATTGAATTAGAGAAAAGAAAAATTCTTGGAGACAAAGTTGAGATTCTTATACCAAAGGAATTTGAAGTAATGTCTGAGGATATGATGAACCTAAAGTACCCTTCGAACAGACGGCCGACATTAGTTTACACCGACAAGACTGGAGGAATAAACATAGCATTTAATCACACAGCAAGTAAAGCGACTCAACAACAAATTGACGCGTACAAGGATAACTTCGTAAGCACGTTTAAAAACTTATATCCTTCAGCGGAATGGATAGGGACTGGAACAAAGGAAATCAATGGACGAAAAGTTGGATACATGGAACTGCTAACACCAGCGGTGGATACTAAGATTTACAACTTGATGTTCTTCACTGATCTTGATGGCCGACTTTTATTGGGCACTTTCAACTGCGTTGACAAAAAACAAAGCGACTGGACAGAACCAGCTAAACAAATAATGAACTCTCTGACGATTAAATGATGAGTACAACATTATCCAAGAGAGACACTCTCACCAAAGACTACAACGGACTTGGGTAAACTTAGGAGTAACGAATCAGAATAAATAAGTGTAGTTAATTTATGAAACTAAAATTTTTGAGTCTTCTATTTATTATTGCATTGATCAATACTAGCTTTTCTCAGAATAAAGAACCTGAATTGACAATTAATTTACTCGCGAATGACAAAATCGCAGATGTAAATGTTGACCAGAACAAGTTTATTAAGTCAATCACAAAAATAACCGATTATTGTAGGAGTAATTTCAAAAATATTCCAGAAAATCAGAAGATAGGAATTTTGATAATCATTCATAAAAACGGACAGCCCACCTATAAATGTTATTCAAAACCCAAATTGGACAAAAATTTACAGGAGCAAACCTTAAAGGACTTAAATGAATTGCAAATTGAAAATACAAAACTGGTAGACTTTCCAATTTTAGTTTCAATTAACGTTAAGGAAAATGGAGGAGTAATTGATTTTGACAATTATGAAGACCCAATTAAATATCAGTATGTTAAATATGAAAGCGCTGATTTGCAAACTAAATTTAAACTAATAAAAGAATACGCAATAAATGAAGTACTGCCAGTTTTAAGTGCTTATCAGGTAATTGTCGATGACAAATTTGAGGGGGTAAAGAAATTTGGTAAAACGATAGAGTTAACGGATTTCAATAAGATTCAAAATATAGATGCTTTAACAAGCACAAACAAAAATTATTGGAGAGCAACAATGGAAATGGAGATTGGTAATCAACTGATTCCAATAACTAAGATTTTTACTTTGGCTTCTCAGGGAGAATTGGATTATGCACAAAAATATATCGAAATAATTCTTATGTTTTCCGACTCCAAAACAACGTCTGACCAATATTTGAAAGAGATTAGTTATAGAATTAATCTATTCAATCAAGAATTGCAGAAGCAAATTGAAAATGGAATTACGGAACATGACAAAGGAAATTATCAAGATGCAATCAAAATTTATGATGGAATTTTAAAAATTTACCCTAATTCTTCTTGGGCATTGTATGAGAAATATTACTCAGATAATGCTAAAAAGATATCTGAAAACAAAGTAACAAATGATGATAGAGTGGATTGGGATAATGCAAAAGTTGGAGTTTACAAACATAATCCATTGTACAATATGGATGTCAGAGCGAGCAATGGAAGAGAGGGGTATCTATTATTTAGAAGGCAAGAAATAAGTGGCTTATTTAAGAAAAAAGATGAGAGATTAAATGATCTATTTAAATATGCAGAAATTGCAACTGATTTAGGCATCTATGATTTTGCAGCACAACTCTTTTGGCTGACAGCAACCTTTGCGAAAGGAGATCCACAGAAATCGATAAATAACTATCTATATTGTCTTGATAAATTGGGTGAGAGGGAATTAAAGTCTAATTTCAAAGGAGACTATAACAAAGTGTTTGAATCTATAGAAAAAAATAAGGAAAAGGAAATGAAGAGTAGTTCAATTTACAAATCAATGAAGAATTGAACGACCGCCAAATAAATTGCATTAGATTAAAATAAGACTACCGCCAACAAAAATTATTTAGAGTACATACATGATGATTCACACCCATCAGGGTAAAGGGGCTATTTGCGTGTGTTTTAGGAATAAATCAATATTAACCCGAGGCTTTGAAAATAGATTGCGCCATTTCAAGTTATGGCAACAAGCACTCGTATTATACCTTTTATTGTTCATTGGCCCTGATGTTGTTGTTGAATATTGACGGATTATTATAACTTAACATCCGCAAGCTTTTAACAACCCAACATGAAAGGATTAGTTATCATTACATTATCCCTTGCTACAGCTGTTTCTTTACGAGCGCAGGACTCGGCAACCTATGTTTCTGAAGATACCGTCGCTGTATCAGCTCCTGTAACAACACCGGTAATTACGACCGTGCCTAAAACAGAAACGCAGGTAGCTCCTGTTAACAAGACCATTACAGCAATGGGTAAGGTAACGGATGCACATACGCACAAAGGCATCAAATGTAGCATCAGGTATAGCAGCGTGCCCACCGGAAGTATCTTTGGACGATTTAATGACAGCACGTTTTCGTTTCCTATTTTCGGTACGGCCAAGTATCAGATAACGGCCACAGCTAATGGTTATAACCCTCGGACAGTCCTTGTTGATCCTAAAGATATTGATGCAAACAAAAGAGTAATTCGTGATATTGAGCTTATTCCCAATGGAGAAACAATTCGTTTAAGTCATTTAATTTTTGCACAGGGAAAAGCCGTTATCGATCCAAAATCATATTCTGAATTGGATGAAGTTGTGCAGATGATGAAAGAAAACACGAGAATGGAAATTCAATTGGAAGGTCATACCGA
Source organism: Cyclobacteriaceae bacterium (assembly GCA_036569145.1). Classification (GTDB taxonomy): domain Bacteria; phylum Bacteroidota; class Bacteroidia; order Cytophagales; family Cyclobacteriaceae; genus DATCRE01. The sequence goes on along the minus strand of DATCRE010000407.1, from coordinate 239 downwards.
TAATCAAGGTAGTTCAAAACTTAACATGGAGCTTTCGCAGAACCGTGTTGATGCCGTTAAAAAGTATATGGTATCAAAAGGCATAGCAAAAGATCGCGTAAAGACAAAAGCCTTTGGCGGATCAAAGCCACTATCTAATGAAATGACCCAAGAGGCTCGTGCGCTCAACAGGAGAGTAGAAATGAGAATTTTGAAGGACTGATCAGTTTGTTATTGATAACTTTGCTTTCAGATTCTCA
>DATCRE010000406.1:0-10616 GCA_036569145.1 Cyclobacteriaceae bacterium | reverse complement strand
TGCGCTAAGAACAGAAGACAGTTATCCTATCATTGACATTATTGATCAGACGCCTGAAACTCCCGAAGTAAACCAATGGGCTGTTTTCTTGCGCAATCATGACGAGCTTGGTTTGGAGATGGTTACCGAAGAAGAGAAAGATTATCTTTTCAAAGCTTACGCAACAGATCCACATTCAAAAGTAAATGTTGGTATTCGTCGTAGGCTTGCACCATTGCTAAATAACGACAGAAGAAAAATAGAACTTCTTAATACTATCCTATTTTCATTGCCGGGCACACCTGTTATCTATTACGGCGATGAAATCGGTATGGGAGACAACGTTTATCTTGGCGACCGCTTTGGTGTGCGAACTCCCATGCAGTGGAGCTTGAATCTTAACTCAGGATTTTCAAGCGCAAATCCACAACGGTTATATCTACCCATCATCTCAGATCCAATCTATCGTTACGAGTCCGTAAACGTTATGACGCAGGAAGAGAATCCTTCTTCCTTAATGTGGTGGATGAAAAATGTGATGGCGATGCGTAAGCGTCTCAACGTATTTGGAAGAGGCTCTATGCGATTCATTGAGAGTTCGAATGCCAAGGTGTTGAGTTTTGTAAGATCATTTGAAGGTCAGAATATTGTGGTGGTTGCAAACCTCTCCCAGTTTTCGCAGGCTACAACATTGAACTTGTCAGCCTACAAAGATTGTGATATCACGGAAGCATTTAGTCAGAACCGTTTTATGAATGTTGGTAATGGCGATTACACCATCACCGTTGGCCCGTATGGATATTTCTGGTTCCAGGTAGATAAGAATGATGTGAAAGATAAAGGCGAAGCCAGTGGTGAACTTCCTTTGCTGAAGACAGATTATTCATGGGAACGCATCTTTGAAAGTTATAATGACGTAAGAATTCTCGAGCGAAAAATTCTTCCGCCATTTATGAAGAAGTGCCGTTGGTTTGGAGGGAAAGCCAAGGCTATTAGCAAAATGGGTATAAACAAAACTATACCGTTAAAAGTAGATGGCGATACACATTACTTCGTTGTGATTGAAGTCCATTATGTTCAGCGCTTGCCAGAGTTTTATTTCACACCACTTAGCTTTGTTCCATCCGATAGCATTCTTGAACGCGTAGAATACACAGCGCAAAGTGTTGTTTGTCGTGCAGAGATTCAAGGCAAGCAGGGCTTTATAATGGACAGCAGTTATAACAAAGCCTTCCGCGATGCATTGTTTGTTAACATGGACAAAGAGCAGCAATTGAAAGACGATAGCGGTGGAACACTTGAGTTTAATTCAAGCGTCTTCGCCAAGATCAACTATAGCAAAGGTATTGATTCAAAAATTCTGAAAGCTGAGCAAAGCAACACAGCGTTCATATATAATGATCAGTACTTCTTCAAGTTCTATCGTAAGCTTGAAAAAGAAATTAATCCAGACCTTGAAGTAGTTCGGTTCTTAACAGAAAATACTACGTTCCAGAATTCACCGAAATATGCGGGCAGTGTAGAATACAAAGATATTAAAGGCGATGTAATGGTCTTTGGATTGCTCCAGCAACGTGTGGAGAATCAAGGCGATGCCTGGGTTATGGCAACAGACTCTGTTGGTCGCTTCTATGAAAGAATTATTACCAGCGCCAAAAAAGAGAAGCTTCCAAAATTAGTAAACAAAGCATTCATCCGATTTGAAGATGCGCCTGATATTATACAGGAATTTATTGGCCGTGGTTTTTATGAACGCATTGTGCGGTTAGGACAACGAACAGCAGAGATGCATCTTGCCTTACAATCAACAACATCAGATCCTGCTTTCATTAACGAAAAGTTCAATGCCAATTATCAGCGTTCACTTTATTCGTCGTTGCGTAAGCTGGTGCGCGATCGCTTTGGACTTCTGGAAAACACCATTAACAAACTTGATGGCCCAACGCAGGAGTATGCCCGAAAGGTGCTTGATATGGAACCGCTGATACTGGAATGTTTCAGCGAAGTGTACCAGGTGAAAATCAATTCACTCAAAACACGTATTCATGGCGACTATCATCTTGGCCAGGTTCTCTTTACAGGTAAAGACTTTGTCATCATAGATTTTGAAGGCGAGCCAGGATTTTCATTTAGCGAAAGAAGACTGAAGAAAAGTCCGTTGAAAGATGTTGCTGGTATGATGCGCTCTATTCATTATGCCGCCTTTGGAAAAATATTGTTGAATGAAAATTATCGTGATCGTGATCTTGACTTCCTGGAAAACTGGGCCGATCAGTGGCAGCATTACGTAAGTCGTTTTTATCTTGGTGCTTATATGGATCGGATGGGAATGGGCGAGGAGCTGTCACTTGAAGATGAAGTATTGATTCGTACTTTCCTGCTTGAAAAAGCAGTTTATGAATTAGGGTATGAGTTAAATGCCCGTCCGGATTGGGTAAATATTCCGTTGCGCGGTATAGATTATTTGATGACAAGATATATTCAGGAAAAAGAAAGTCGAAAGAAAAAATAGTGCTTACAGATTAATTACTGATTACCTTGTGAGGCGCGCTTAAATATTTAAATCATGACGAAGAAGACTACCCAAAAAGATAAAAGTACCGATGAAAGCTTTAGCTTACTCACCGACTTTGATATACATCTTTTTAAAAGTGGTAAGCATTTTAAGTTATATGAAAAGCTTGGAGCACATGCCATAAAAGAAGGCAACAGAGAAGGTACTTACTTTGCCGTGTGGGCACCCAATGCTAAAGCCGTTTCGGTTATTGGAAATTTTAATCATTGGAGCGATGGTGTTCATAAACTTCATCCTCGTTGGGATGAGTCTGGCATTTGGGAAGGATTATTTACCGATATAAAATCAGGTGAAGCATATAAGTATGCCATCCACTCTAACACCGGCGAATTTTTAGAGAAGGCAGATCCATTTGCATCTTATGCAGAGATTGCGCCTAACACTGCTTCTATAGTGTGGCAACCTCATTATGAGTGGAAGGACAGCGCATGGCTGAAAGAAAGAAAGAATAACGCAGGCAAACCCAAACCATATTCTGTGTATGAAGTACACGCTGGCTCATGGCGTAGAAAAATTGAAGATGGAAATCGTTCGTTGAGTTATGTCGAGATGGCGAATGAACTGGTTCCCTATGTAAAAGAGATGGGCTTCACGCACGTTGAATTTCTACCGATGATGGAACATCCATTCTTTGGATCGTGGGGATATCAGCTGACAGGATACTTTGCACCTACGAGTCGCTTTGGTAGCCCTGAAGATTTTATGTACCTCATCGATTACTTTCATCAAAATGGTATTGGTGTTATCCTGGATTGGGTTCCATCACATTTTCCAGGCGACATACACGGCTTGTATAAATTCGACGGAACATATCTTTACGAACATGCCGATCCGCGCAAGGGCTTTCATCCTGACTGGAAGAGCTATATTTTTAATTATGGTCGCAATGAAGTTCGTTCATTTTTAATCAGCAACGCACTCTTCTGGCTTGAACGTTATCACATCGACGGACTTCGTGTTGATGCCGTTGCATCCATGCTCTATCTTGATTATTCAAGAAAGGCTGGTGAATGGATACCCAACGAACATGGTGGAAATGAGAACATAGAAGCCATAACCTTTCTGAAAGAATTCAACGAAGTTGTTTATGGTAATTTTCCTGATGCCGTTACCATCGCTGAAGAGTCAACATCATGGTCAGGCGTATCGAGACCTACATACCTCGGCGGACTTGGTTTTGGTCAGAAGTGGATGATGGGTTGGATGCATGATACGCTGGAGTATTTCAAGAAGGAACCGATCTACAGAAAGTATCATCAGAATGAAATTACATTCAGCATTATGTATGCTTTCACCGAGAACTTTATGTTGCCGCTTTCGCATGATGAAGTGGTGCACGGCAAAGGTTCTTTATTAGCCAGAATGCCCGGTGATGAATGGCAGCGTTTTGCCAACCTGCGCTTGATGTATACCTACATGTTTATGCATCCGGGTACTAAACTTTTATTCATGGGTGCAGAGTTTGGTCAGTCAGGTGAATGGAATCACGACAGGAGCCTGGATTGGCATTTGTTAAACTACAATCCGCACAAAGGAGTTAATTTGCTCATTAAAGAACTCAACAGCTTATACAAAAGAGAACCTGCATTGTATCAATATGGATTTGAACAAAAAGGTTTTCAATGGGTTGACTATGCGGATCGTGAAAACAGTGTGATGATTTTTCAACGCAAGTCTGAACACAAAGAAGACATGCTGGTAGTAATTTGTAATTTTACACCTGAACCACGTCAGCATTATAGGATAGGTTCGCCGTACAGAGGCCAGTGGAAAGAAGTATTCAGTTCAGATCATACTAACTTTGGAGGCAGTGGAATATTAAATCAGGGATTGATCAACACGTCGCCTGTAAAATTCCACGGATGTGATTATTCATTTGCCATTACACTTCCTCCATTAGCGATTAGTGTTTTGAAACTGGAACGTGAAATAACAGAGTTTGACCTGGAGGGTTCTTAAATAATTTTTTAGTACTAAACCTATAGAGTGATTGGAAAAATATATTTGCATACACGGCCATTTTTATCAGCCACCACGTGAGAACGCATGGCTTGAGGTTATTGAAGTTCAGGATTCAGCACACCCGTACCACGATTGGAATGAACGCATCTCCGCCGAATGCTACGCACCTAATTCAGCGTCGCGCATTTTGGATAGTCATGGCGTTATCAAGAATCTTATTAACAACTACACCAAGATAAGTTTCAACTTTGGACCAACATTACTTTCATGGATGGAAGCCAACGATCCTGAAACGTATGAAGCCATTCTTAAAGCCGACCTTGAAAGCATAAAGAATTTTAGTGGACACGGATCAGCCATTGCCCAGGTATATAATCATATCATTATGCCGCTGGCAAACTCGCGGGACAAAGAGACACAGATTATCTGGGGCATCAGAGATTTTGAGTATCGGTTCAAAAGAAAACCAGAAGGCATGTGGCTTGCAGAGTCAGCGGTAGACCTGGAGTCTTTGGAGTTGCTGGTGAAGCATGGAATAAAATTTACAATTCTCGCCCCACGCCAGGCTAAAGCTTTCAGAAGAGCAGGAGGTACATGGAAAAACGTAAGCGAAGAAAGCCTCGATACACGCATATCATACCGTTGTAATCTTCCTTCAGGTGAGAACATCATGTTATTTTTTTACGATGGTAATGTTGCTCAAAAGGTGGCCTTCGATGGTTTATTGAATGACGGTAAAAAGTTTGCCGATCATCTGCTGGATTGCTTCGATGATACAACCGATGAGCCGCAATTAGTACATATTGCTACTGATGGTGAAACATACGGACATCATCACAAGCACGGCGACATGGCGTTGGCCTACTGTCTTGATTATATTGAAAGACATAAACAATCTAACCTTACCAATTATGCTGAATATATCTCCAAATTCAATTCAGTATATGAAGTAGAGATTCATGAAAACAGCTCATGGAGTTGTGTGCATGGTATAGAGCGTTGGCGTAATGACTGTGGTTGTAATTCAGGAGGTAATTCGGGCTGGAATCAAAAGTGGAGAAAACCTTTACGTGAAACACTTGACTGGTTGCGCGATGAGCTTGCCAAAATCTATGAGCATGAAGTTTCTAAGGTTATTAAAGATCCCTGGAAAGCGCGTGATGAATACATTGATGTTATTCTGAATCGCACCGATAAAACTGTTAGCAAGTTTCTGTTAGATCATTGCCTGGAAGAAGTGCAACCCAACCGCGTATTGCGATTGATGGAAGTGCAGCGCAATGCCATGCTGATGTATACCAGCTGTGGATGGTTCTTCGATGAGATCTCGGGTATTGAAACTACACAGATCATGCAATATGCTTGTCGTGCTATGCAGTTAGTTAGTCAGACAAGTGAAGTCAATCTTGAGGCAGAATTTTTACAGCGCCTCACGCATGCACCAAGCAATATTCCTTCGTTGGATAACGGTGCAGTAGTTTATAATAAATACGTCCTTCCGTCAAAAACAAATTTGCAGCGCGTGGGTATACACTACGCAGTGTCATCCATATTTGAAGACGATCCAGAATCATTTCCGGTATTCAACTACACAACCTCCAACGAAGTCTTTATACGCAAAGAAGCGGGCGAGCAGAAACTGGTTTTAGGTATCACCAATGTAAAGTCCAACGTTACGCGTTCAGAAAAACGATTTGCCTTTGCCGTTATTTATATGGGTAAGCATAACATCATCGGCAATATATCGCTGGACATGGAAGCTGATACTTTTGCCGGCATGTCAATTCGCGTGGTAAAAGCGTTTGAAGAAGGGAGGTTGGGAGATGTGTTCAGCCTGATGCAAACTTATTTTGGATCTGAAACATATACTATCTGGCAACTCTTCACTGATGAGAAACGAAAGGTCTTCAACGAAATTACACAGCAGAGCATGCAAGAGCTGGAAGACTCGCTACGTCGTGTTTATAACCGCGATTATCCGTTGGTTATGGCACTGGCAAATAATGATATTCCAATCTCGAATGCCTATCGCACTACGTTCGAATATATTTTGAATGCTGATCTGATCAAATGCTTTCAATCCGAGAAGATAAGTATCAGGCAGATCGAACGCATCATGAGTGATCTTGCAAAATGGAAACTTAATATAGAAGATACCGGCAAGATTGAAATACTGGCAGGAGAGAGTGTGTTCAGAGAGCTTACACGTGTAGCCGAAGATGGCGATAACGCCAAACGCATTGAGAGACTTAACCGGTTGTTTCCATTGCTAAAGAAATTCAGATTGTCGCCTAACCTGTATAAGAGTCAGAATTTATACTTCAGAATTTTTACAAGCGATCAGGCTGATGCCCATTCACTTGAGTGGAACAAACAGTTTAACATTCTGGGTGACAACCTCGGTGTAAAGGTTGAATAGCAGCAGATTAAAAAAATCATTTTTTGGACAGATAGTTGGTTATACCTAATTTGGTTACCCAATAGCATTATGACTTCGGAATTCAAATTTAAACGCTGGGTGGCCCTGACCTGCTTTGCTCTTCTGAGCCTCAACGTGCTTGTTAGTTTTTTTTTGATACGAAATCCTCAACTGGCAAAGAGTAATGGTATAATGCACCGTTATAAACTTTATATGTTGCCTGGTCCTTTTTTCAAGGAAGAAAATATTCGCTCAGTTTCAATTTTTCAGGTTCAGTTCAGAGATGCAGATAAAGGCTGGGGTAATTGGATCTTCCCCGACAAAATAAGCTTTCATGAATATCAGCATAATTACGGCCGCTATGATAAATTAAAACAAAGCGATTTCGAAAGACATCTGGCGCGTGCGCTGGCTGTAAGAGTTGTGAAAGATAGCGTAATCAATTATCAGAACTTCGAAGAGTTTAAAGAAGTGAATCATTACCTGCGAGATCAATATGCCCCTGCCAATACAGATTCAGTTCATTTATTGTTTACAGTAAAATGGGTAAAGCTTGCCGGAAAGCAAACGCATATCGATACGCTCTTTAACATTTCATACAAACAAGACTGACGTGAAGTATATCAACTTTTATATTGATTGGATAACCGAACGACTCACGTCAACGTTCAGAGGCGAGGCTGCCGTGAATGTATTTTGTAAAGCCATCCAGGGATTTCTTCTTGTTAAGATGTTATTCAGCTGGTCTGTTTCATTTATGGTTTTGCAATATCATCCGCAAAGGCCCAATCGCTATTTTATTGAAGATTTGTTTTTCTGGCCAAGCCAGCTTGCTTATAATCACTTCATCTATTTCTTCTGGTTTTGTTCAGCTATCATCCTGGCGGCCATTATCATTAAACGAAATTACCTCAGTGCCATACTTGTTTTCTGGATTGCACTGAATCTTAACCGTATTAACTTCCTTGCTAACAATGGTTCCGATCTTGTGTTAATCATGCTGCTCTTTTTTACTATTCCATTAAGCAGTTTTCCGAGAGTAGCCAACAATAAATTATTCATTCTTCAGAAAGCATTACACAACACAGCGCTGGGAGCGTGCCAGGTTCAGATCGGACTCATTTACCTGTTATCAGGTTTAGATAAAATAACGACGCGACCCTGGCAAACTGGTGAAGCCTTTAAGCTCGTGAGCAAACTTGATTTTATGGTTAACGCCCGACTCGCCGATTTTTTTCCTGATAATTACCTGGAAGGCTTTATTGTTTCGTGGCTCATCATGCTCTTCGAAATACTTTTTGTTTTCCTGGTGTGGTGGAAAGAAACACGCTGGGTAATGTTAGCCGCTGGTGTAATTTTTCACCTGTTCATTTGGGTGATGCTCAGTCTTCCAGACTTCGGCCTGATCATGATTATCTCCTACATTCCATTTCTAGCCAAGGAACCGCGGCAGGATATTGTTGGCGATGCTTCTGTTGATTAGCTTGTTCGTTAATCGTTAAAAGTTAATTGTTAATAGTTTAATAGTGTTCAAAGTTCCAGGTTCAAAGTTGCTTGCGCCAGCTAACCTGGAACCTGGAACTTTGAACTATTTTCAACACCCACCAAACCATTAACTTTTAACTAATAACGGATAACGATTAACAGATAATTAATTGAATAAATTAAACCCGTCAATTACCTTGTAGCAAAATTAAATGGAATGAAAAGACGTGAAGCTCTTCGATATGTGATGATGGCAACGGCAACCGCAGTGGTGCTGCCGTCGTGTGTGTTTAATAAGAAAAAAGAAGCGTCAGTATCGCTTAAAAATTTGCCCATCACCGGCGACCAGGAAGAAACCCTGGCGTTGATCACAGAAACACTTATTCCCGAAACGGATATTGTTGGCGCCAAGTCATTGGGTGCACACCTCTTTGTACTTAAAATGGTGAATGATTGTTACGATTCTAAAACTCAGGAATCATTTATGAAAGGTCTTGGTCAGATTGATGATGTTACTGATAAGAAGTTTGGCAAATCATTTGGAGAATGTACTGTATCCGAACGTGAAGATATTTTAAAAAGCATAGACGCGAAGGACGCTTCAATTCCTGCCGACGTTCTTGAGTTTTATAAGCTTACCAAAGGGCATACCATAGAAGCATTTATGACCTGTGAATATGTGATGACAAAAATTGAAGGCTACGAATATCTTCCTGGCAGATTCAATGGATGTGTTGATGTAAAAACAAAAAAAACAGCATAAGCGATGGCATATTTTAATATTGATAGTGAAGCAAAGCAAACATTTGATGCCATTGTTATTGGTTCAGGTATTAGTGGTGGTTGGGCTGCGAAAGAACTTACTGAAAAAGGATTAAAGACACTTGTGCTTGAACGTGGCCGTGATGTAAAGCATATTAAAGATTATCCAACAACATCCATGATGCCATGGGAGTTTGAACACAGAGGAAGATTACCTTACGAAGTAGAAAAAGAAAATCCGATCATAAGCAAGTGCTATGCTTTCAGAGAAGATGCTACGCATTTCTTTGTGAAAGATAAAGAGCATCCTTACATCCAGGAGAAACCTTTTGACTGGATACGAGGCTACCAGGTAGGCGGCAAGTCGTTGATGTGGGCGAGACAAACACAACGTTGGAGCGATTATGATTTTGAAGGTCCGGCACGTGACGGTTTTGCCGTTGACTGGCCCATTCGCTACAAAGACATCGCGCCGTGGTATAGCTACGTCGAAAAGTTTGCGGGCATCTCCGGTAACAAAGATGGTCTTGCTGAATTACCCGACGGAGAATTTCTTCCACCCATGCAGCTCACTTGCGTTGAAAACTATTTCAAAGAAGAAGTTGCCAAGCAATACAAGAACAGACACGTTATCATTGGTCGCTGTGCACACATTACAGATCCACAGCCAATCCATCTGGAGCAAGGAAGAAGCAAATGCCAGCATAGAGATTTGTGTACAAGAGGTTGTCCGTTTGGTGGCTACTTTAGTAGCAATTCATCAACTATACCGTGGGCTGAGAAAACAGGTAACATGACGTTGAAGCCAAACTCCGTTGTACATTCTATCATTTACGATGAGAAGAAAGGTAAAGCAACCGGCGTGCGCGTAATTGATTCCGTTACAAAAGAAGCAACAGAATACTATGCAAAAATCATCTTTGTAAATGCTGCCGCTCTGAATACAAACCTTGTATTGTTAAACTCAACATCAAGTCGTTTTCCCAATGGACTTGGTAATGATAGCGGTGTGTTGGGCAAGTATGTTGCATTCCATATTTATCGTGGACGCATCTCGGCAGAGTATGAAGGCTTCAAAGATTTTACAACCGATGGCAAGAGACCTAACGGCGGATACATTCCACGTTTCAGAAATGTATTCAAGCAAGAGACTGATTTCCTTCGTGGCTATGCTGCAGGGTTCGGTGCCTTCCGTTATCCCGATAGAAAATGGGATGGTGTTGGTTCTGAGTTGAAATCAAATCTCACCAACAGCACGCCGGGCAACTGGAGTGTTGGCTCACATATCATGGGTGAAACCATTCCGAAAGAAACCAATTATGTTTCATTAGATAAGACAAAGAAAGATGATTGGGGTGTTCCGCTCTTAAATGTCTCCATCGATTATGATGATAATGATGAGAAGATGATTAAAGACTTCTTTGAACAGTTTAC
>DATCRE010000405.1:0-11898 GCA_036569145.1 Cyclobacteriaceae bacterium | reverse complement strand
TTTTCGCGTTGCTCAAGATTGATTCTTGAAAGATCTACTTTCTTTCCTTCAGACTCAACACTATATTTCATGCCTGTTGTAACATGAAAGAGTGTCTTCTTGGTTTGCGCTGTTACAATGCCTCTGCCTTCTGTTGATTCTTTATAAACTTCTTCCCAAAATTTTTCATCGTAGTTTGAATCCTTATTAACAACATCGGCATCTACATAAATAGAGAGTACAGCTTTAGAAGAAAAATTGACGGGTGTAAGCGCATAACGGATTGCTCCTACTTCGCCATTAGCCATGCTGCAAAAGCGTTTTGAGTTTATGCTTACAATTTTGCCATCGGGTAATGTAGCTATAAAGCTTCGTTCGAGTAAGCCAGTCTTCATATCGAGTACACGTCTGAAGTTCTCAACCTTACATTTTGCCAGATCAAGCTTTTGATTGTCTATGCTTATGTGAAGTCCAATCCAGTTTGGAGCATTTAATACTTTGGCAAAGTATTCAGGATAACCATTCTTCCACCAGCCCACACGGGTTTTATCAGGATAATAAACTCCCGCCACATAACTACCGGAAAGTGTCTCGCCAGAATATTCTTCTTCAAAGTTGGCGCGCTGGCCCATACGACCATTACCTATACTGAATATACTTTCTGAAACTTTATTGACATGAGGATCGAATCCTTCTTCAATGATCTGCCATTCGTGATGCTTAAGGTAATTCTTCATCTTTTACTAGTTGTTAGTCAATAGTTATTAGTCATTAGTTCAAGATTGTTTGCACTGAGCCAACCTTGAACTTGGAACTTTGAGCTGTTGTAAATTGTAAATTCTCAATCGCTAATCGTAAATAATTCTTACAACTGTTGTAGCTCTGCACTTTTAAAATCTGCCGTCTTTTTAACTACACGATTAGCCTTCCCCAATTGCGCGACACTACCTACGCCAACACATTTCATACCTGCAGCAAGCGCAGCCTCTACACCGGCTTCGGCATCTTCAAAAACCACGCATTGCATTGGCGGTATATTTATCATGCAGGCAGCCAATAGAAATATTTCAGGATCGGGCTTGGTGTGAGCAATCATGGTACCATCGACTACAGCATCAAATTCATTTTCAATCTGAAGAAGTTCAATAACACGACGTGCATTTTTACTGCTCGATGCCAGCGCTATTTTTATACCTTGCGATTTCAGCTCTTCTAAAAGTTGCTTAACACCTGGAAAGATCTCGCTGGGTTTCATCTTCTCTACAAACTCAACAAACCAGGTATTTTTCTTATCAGCCAGTTGAGTCTTTCGTTCTGTGCTTATCTGAAGTGCTCCTAACTCAAGAATGATATCCATGGACTGCATGCGGCTCACACCTTTTAGACGTTCGTTATCATGTTCTGTAAATGGAACACCTAACTCATCTGCTAATCGTTTCCATGCTATAAAATGGTAGTGTGCTGTATCTACGATAACACCATCCAAATCAAAAATAACTGCTTTAATCAATCTTTTACTGTTTAGTTGTTCGTGCTAAATGAGGAGCTAAAAGTAAGTACGGTTTATTATAGAATCAGTCTCTTCCTGCGATTTAAATACAGAAAAGGTTTTGCCTTGTGTACGAAGTGCGCCCAATGTATTTCCATAGCGCGCAGCACCAACATAATCTTTAGGATCCTTCAGCAATCCAAAGCCTAAACCTCCGGCAAAAGAATCGCCGCAGCCTGTAGTGTCTATAACATTTTCAACTTTCACAGCAGGAACCATCTCCTCTACTATCTTTCCACGGCGCTTGTAATACACCAGGCAACCTCTGGAGTCGACGGTGATGTAAACGCATTTCACTCCTTTATCCAGGCAATGATGAGCAAAGGCACTTAGCTCTTCACGATCAACAAAATCAAGCGATTTGGTGAAGTCTTGGCTTTCATATTCTTTTTTGAACCATGATGCATGTGCTTCTTCCAGATTCATTTTTAAAACATCGATGTAAGGAAGCCATTGATCCCTGTCAATCCAGAATTTTCTATGACGTTCGCCATTGGCCAGGCATGCCGTTGTATTACCGTGAGCATCGAATATGATTGTTCCCTTGCTTTTCTTCTTAAGGAACTTCAGGGTATCCAACGAGATTTCATAATCACTAATAGGAATGAAAACAAAAACCTCGCAGTCAAGAATGTTTTTAACATCATCAGGCGTAATAGGGTCCATGAAGCCTGTCTGTCGTTCTACCCTGTTATTCATATCCAGAAACCTGAGGCTGATGATATCGCCCTGATCATTTTTACTGGTTATGCACTTTTGATAGATGCCTTTATAACCATTAAAAACTTCGCGCACATTATCCATGTCAACTGAGCGAAGATGTGATACCGGAATGATTTCTATTTTATCGCCTGCCATGATAGACAATGCAATAACCGGATGGGTAACGCAGCCCCACTTCTGAATTAAGTCACCCTGATGAGTCACGATGTGATCTCTTGGAATCGGGCCAAGCACTGCAATTCTTTTCATACATTAACACATAGAGGTTCGTCAATGATAATTCAGGAATGTCATATTTACGAATACAACACCCTTAAATTATTATTAATGAAATTTAAGGTTAACTATCGAAAAACAAATGCTGTCCTGGACTTTTTATCAGGCTGCTGATCTATTTTTTTTCGGCTGCTAACTGGTAGGTAGTTGTTTTAGGATGGAATGTTTTCCATGAATGCCAAAACTCCTGATAAGATTGTACAGTAGCCAACGTCTGCCCTTCAAGCAATCCCGAAGTACATTTGCCATTCCAGGTCCAGGTTGACTTTGTATTCAGATCAGAAAGATTTCTGGAAGCTATAAATTGAAGTGTGTCTCGCCTAAAAACATGGAAGGATGCACTGTCTTTTTCAACTACGACTACTATTGGAATACCACTGAGTGTATCATTAATAACTCGCTTGTTCACTAACTCAATCCAGTCATAGGCGCGTGAATGTTTTCCAAGCTGCACTCCTACCACCCACGATTTATTTTTCCACGAAAGCGAATCACGTTTTTCAAGTTCATTATCAACCTTACCTTCATCATATAGTTTCAGATCTTCATAACCTAACTTAAACACAGTATCTGGCTGCATGATTTTGGAATCAGGATATTGCACCAACCAGTTTCTCAGTGAAACTTGCGTTGATGGCAGCTCCTCAAGCTGACTGCCCGTAAGTGGTCCGGCAACGGCTTCACCGTTGACTTGACGCCACCAGCTTTTGGTACGGCTGTCTTCAAACATAGCATTGAAGTGATCCATACCCACTAACATGAATTCTTCGGGCTGATTGTTTACAAAAGGACTGTAAACACGACCTGTGCGACATACGGTGCAGTATGTAATCATCACAGGTTTACCACCAACGGTATCGCGAACCTGGTGATGATACCCGATGATTTCGAGCGGATAAGCTTTTGCTTCATTACCAATGGCAACGCCTAAAACTAATTGAGTGGTGTCTACTTTGTTGTTTGCTGCTGTAGCAAATAGTTTATGTTCAGGTTGAAAGAAAATCTGGTCAGCTACAAAATAGTAATTGAACAAGATGAAGATGAACATATAGAATGATACTAATATTCCAATGATAACTTTGCCGCTGGTTGTTGTCTGACCCCAAACCTGGAAAAGACTATAAAGGAAAAATGCCCAAGTTACTATACGGAAATAAATAATGTATTCATTCAGGAAGTAGGCCAGCGAAAGTGTTTCATCTACCTGGCTGCCCGGAAAAGGCATGATGAAATAAACTTTAAGAATTTCAGTGCCAAGCAACAGAAGAAAAGCAACAATCAGTAAAAAGATTCGCATGGATTAATGGTTAAATTTTTTAGACTCAGCAAGCATATCGTTCAGCGCTCTTTCATACCGGATAAACTCTGCGTCGCTCCACTTCATAATTTTGCTGAACTGCTGCAAAATAACATCTTTTATTTTTTCCATGCGACGAATGTTGAAATACATCATGCCCGTTCTGCGAACAAAGAAATCAAGTGGTGTTAATGTCATTTCATTGTGAATACAGAAATTTACTTCGGCTTTAGCCAGACCTGTCTCTGCTTCTGCATCAGCCTTCTGAATTAATTCCAGTATTTCGTTGGTTTGAGTACCGTAATTATGTGCCAGGTAAGTGGCATAGAAAGGCTCAATGCCTTTCTGCTTCAATTTTTTTTCAAGCCGCTCAATATACAGGTTAACATCTTTTGCACTTGCTAAATCGGAAAGCAAAATAGCATGGGTAAAACATTTTTTCAGTTCGCGATCATCAAAATGCTTTTCAATAACAAGATTAACAACGCGTTCAGCCATTTTACGATAGCCTGTTAATTTACCACCTGCTATCGAGATGAGGCCTGTTGATGACTCAAAGATTTCATCCTTACGTGATAACTCTGAAGCTGACTTTCCTTCTTCATGAATCAGGGGCCTCAATCCTGCCCAACCAGATTCAATATCAGTTAACTTAAGTCCTACCGTTGGAAACATATTATTAACACCATTAATCAGATATTGAGCATCTTCATTCGTAATCACAACATGATCCTTCTCATCGCTATAATTCGTATCTGTTGTACCGATATAGGTTGCCCTGCCGCGAGGAATGGCAAAAATCATCCGGCCATCTTCTACATCAAAATAGATCGCCTGTCGCACAGGAAACATGGCGCGCGAAACTACAATATGCACACCCTTTGTTAAGTGAAGACGCTTGCCTTGTTTCGATTTGTTCAGGTCGCGCAATTCATCAACCCAGGGGCCGGCTGCATTTACAATTACTTTGCTTTTTATTTCAAGCGGCTTGTCGGTTAACATGTCCTGAGCCACTACGCCGGCAAGCTTGTTATCGGCATAAACAAAATCGTTGACCCGGCAGTAGCTAAGAATGCAGGCACCATAAGCATGTGCTTTTTTGATTATCTCAAGTGTAAGGCGGGCATCATCCGTTCGATACTCGGCGTAGATGGCACCTCCCTTAATATCATCTTCGAGAAGCAACGGTTCATGTTTAAGCGTTTGTTGACGGGTTAACATTTTACGTTGGTCTTCGGGCTTTACGCCCGCCAGAAAATCGTATAACCGAAGTCCGATGGAAGTAAGCCAATAACCCATGCCCCGCTTTTCATACAATGGCAACAACATTTTTTCGGGCAAAACGAGATGAGGCGCGAGCTTATGAACCACGGCCCGTTCGCTGCCCACTTCTTTCACCAAGCCAAACTCCAGCTGCTTGAGGTATCGCAATCCACCATGTATTAACTTGGTGGAGCGGCTGCTTGTTCCATAAGCAAAATCATCTTTCTCAACAAGCGCAACTTTCAATCCACGCGATGCGGCATCAAGAGCGATACCGGCACCTGTTATTCCACCACCAATAATCAGGATATCAAAATCAACAGCTGTCAGCTTTGTAATAATATCGTTGCGTAAAAATGCTGAGAAGCTGTTTTCCATTTACTTGAAGGTTCTATCGAAAAATACTCAAAAAAAGTCAGAGACAAAGCCAGCATTCACTGTTGCTTTACGGTCAGTCACACATTACACACGGTTACGGTAAATATTTCAGCCAGTTACGTAGAAATTCAATAATAAGTAAGTATTATTACTTAGCCAACTGCCAAAACCATACGTTTCAATGATATTTTCAGGTAATAAAACCAAGAAGGAGAACGAGGAGTTAAAAACCAGCTTAAAGTCGTTTGAACATAAACTTGATCTCGCTACAACCTGTCTTGAAAAGATATCCGCAGGTGATTTCGAATTTAAGCTGGACATTTCTGACAACAATGATGATGAAGATGTGAACTTTATTAACATGCTCTCATCCGTTAGGAGTAAGATGCTGGAGTATGCACAGCGTGATCGGCAACGCCTCTGGGCAGCCGAAGGACTCTCCCAATTTATGAATATAACCTCAGGAACCAATCGGGATAACACGTCTTTGTATAATAACATTATTGCATTGCTAATAAAATATACCGGTGCCAATCAAGGTGGAGTTTTCACTTATAACAATACAGATCCTGATGATCCCTTTCTTGAATTGTCGGCTTGTTATGCTTATGGCAAAAGGAAATTCGTTGAAAGAAGAATTGAAATTGGTAACGGACTTTTAGGTCAGTGTTTCCTTGAAAAAGAAACAACTGTTTATACAGATCTTCCTAAAAATTATGCTTCCATAACGTCGGGCTTAGGTGAATCGACACCACGCTTTTTGCTCATGGTACCAATGAAATATAACAACGAAGTTTTAGGTGTTATTGAAATTGCATCATTTACAAAACTGGAACAACATAAGGTAGAGTTCATTGAGAAAATTGCCGAGAGCCTCGCATCTGTAACACTCACTGTTCGAAACTCCAGGAAAGTTGAGAGCCTGTTTCAGGAATCACAGCAGAAAGCGCAACAGCTTATTGAGAAGGAAGAAACACTGCGTCAGAATCTGGAAGAACTTGTTGCCACGCAAGAAGAAATGCAACGCAATCAGAACGAGTTAAACAGGCAGACTGATTTGCTGAAATTTATATTAGATAGTATTCCATTTCCAATTTTTGTAAAAGATAATTTGGGACGATATACTATTGTAAATAAAGCCGAAGCAAAACTCTTTAACATAGACTCCAAAAGCCTTATTGGTAAAGACGATAGTCATTTTGTAAAGAATAGAGAAGAATGGGAAGTCATCAAACAATCTGATGAAAGAGTGCTAGCCTCTGATGATCCGGTGGAATTACCGTTGCAGAACTTCACTACTACTGGTGGAAAATCGTTCATCTTTAAAACTACCAAAATTCCATTTTTGAATAATGTAACAGGCAAGAAAAATATCCTGGGTGTTTCGATAGATCTCACTGAAAAACTAAACCTCGAGAAAAAACTTTTCCAGGAGAAAAAGATCAGTATCAACAATACTTTAATAAATATTGCAGGTCGTCAGCGTATGCTTACTCAGAAAATTGGTTTCTATACCGAGACGTTGGTGCGCGGTAAAAAACAATATGCCGGCATGCTGCGCGATGCCATTGAGTGGTACGAACACTCACACCAGGTAATACGTTACGGAGGCATGCCATTGGGCATACATAGTGAATCGCCTCTTCCTCCGCTGCAGGAAGAACTAGTGACTCATAGTGAAAAAATTGATACCGTCTGGCAACTTTACAAAACAGCAGCAGAGAACATTCTTTATTTCTCATCGCTTGAAAGTCATTTAAAAAAAGACAATCACAATGATGATATTGAAAAGAATATCGCCGTTATTGAAACCAACGCCGAATCATTACTAAAGCTTAACAACGACCTGATGATGGCTTGCATAGAACTTAACCAGGCAGAGATGGTTGAGAATTGACTTTAGTCCACAGACCACGGTCCACAGTCCACTGTTCAAGGAGTTCAAACTACTATAATCGTCATGCTAAAGCTACCGTGGACTGTGGACCGTCGACTGTGGACTTATTTAACTTTTTCTCCCCAACAATCAATAATTACAAATTAATTATATCTTTGCGCCCGGCAAGCCGGTACGACCAGCTCCTGCTGAACTCCCCCAGGACCGGAAGGTAGCAAGGGTAGGCGGTTGTAGCGGTGCGATATTGGCTTGCTATTTTTATTTTTCTCATCTCCTGCCCTGTTTTTCCAAGGCATCTTCTTTCAAAAATACGTTGCCAGCTCCCGATAATTGCTCATTTTACTGGTATGAGTTATTGTAAATGATCATTACATTTGCGCCATTACTATTTACCCTAATAATCAAACTTTAACACTATGAAATTTTTCATCGACACCGCAAATCTTAATGAAATTAAAGAAGCTTATGATCTGGGCGTTCTGGATGGCGTAACTACCAACCCGTCCTTAATGGCTAAAGAAGGTATAAAAGGAGATGCCGCTGTTAAAGCTCACTACAAAGCTATCTGTAACATTGTTGACGCCAACGTAAGTGCCGAAGTTATCGCCACTGATTTTGAAAATATCATTAAAGAAGGAAAAGAACTTGCCAAGCTTGACGACAAAATTGTAGTTAAAGTACCTATGATTAAAGATGGCGTTAAAGCCATTAAAAAATTCTCAAGTGAAGGTATCCGCACAAACTGTACATTAGTATTCTCTGCAGGTCAGGCTTTATTGGCTGCCAAAGCAGGTGCAAGTTATGTATCGCCGTTCATTGGTCGTTTAGATGATATTTCACAAGATGGTCTTGACCTGATCGCTCAGATTCGCACGATCTATGATAACTATAGCTTTGATACTGAAATTCTGGCAGCTTCAGTTCGTCACACCATGCACTTATTACAGTGTGCTGAAATAGGTTCAGACGTTGTTACTTGTCCGCTGAACGTAATCACAGCATTGTTAAATCACCCGCTTACGGATAGTGGTTTGGCGAAATTCCTTGCCGATCACAAGAAAGTTAACAGCTAGTCTGCAGGCATAAGTTTTCATTAGCCGGTATGTCGATTATATTTGTATTCGACTTACCGGTTTTTTTATGTTTTCAAACGATCCTGTTGTACGAGTAGTTGATGCCAGTATTTTCCAAGACCGTAGTACCATACTGGGCAATATTGGTTTTGAAATTCAAAAAGGCGAGTTCGTTTATCTTGTTGGCCGCACAGGCTCAGGCAAATCATCGCTATTAAAGACCCTGTATGCTGACCTGCCCCTGCGCATGGGCGACATAGAAGTTGCAGGCCACAACATTCGCGGCATTAAAAACTCAGAAGTGCCGCAGCTCCGCAGAAAACTCGGCATCATCTTCCAGGATTTCCAATTATTCCCAGACCGCACCGTTGACGAGAACCTGATGTTTGTTTTACGCGCTACAGGCTGGCACGATAAAGGGAAAATGCGCGCACGTCTCAGCGAAGTGTTGATGCAAGTAGGCCTTGGCTCGGTCGAAAAGAAAATGCCTCATCAGCTATCGGGCGGAGAACAGCAGCGCGTCGTTATTGCGCGGGCTCTTCTTAACGAACCTCGTATACTGATAGCCGATGAACCTACTGGCAATCTTGATCCGGAAGTATCACACGGCATTCTTAAAATATTCCAGGCCATTAACAAGAGTGGCACGGCAGTACTCATGGCAACTCATAGTTATGGTCTCATCAAGAAAAATCCTGCACGTGTTCTGAAGTGCGAAGAAGGTAAGATCATAGACTCTGCCATAGAGGCTTTTGAGTTAACAATGGAGTACTAACATGGCTAGAGTATTTCTTACAATGTTACTAACAACTTTTTTTATCTTTGATTCCTTGGGTCAGTTTAGAAAAGGTCGTACAACAACATTTTCTCAGGAATACCATGGATCCAATAGCTGGACAGAAATAAATCCACAAAAGTCAGCAGAATTTCATGGAGGGATGGGTGGTCTGTACAAATACATCAATAAAAAATTGAGGTACCCGAGAGACGCTAAGAAAAATAATATTCAGGGAAAAGTAATGGTAACTTTTGTAGTTGGAAAAGATGGAAACATCAAACAAGAATCTATTAAAATAACTTCAGGACTCTTTCCTTCATGCGATGAAGAAGCTTTAAGAATAATAAGAAAAAGTCCGACATGGATACCTGGTATTAATCTAGATAATAATGAGCCTATAGAAACCAAATATGTAGTGCCTATAATTTTTCATCGGTAGATTTACCGTTGACTGTTGACCGCTGACTGTGGACTTATTAACTTACTTACCCCTAAAACAACTCTATGAAACCCTTTCTTACAGCAGTCCTTATCTTAACCTCACTTGGAGTCTACAGTCAAACAGATAGAAACAGTTTTTTAATTGGAGGTAACGCTTCCCTTAGTTATCAAGAAACTAAGTATACGTCTTCGTTTGGATCGAATTATAAGACTACATCGGCCAGCGTAAGTCCAAGCGTTGGCTTTTTTGTGATAAAGAATCTATGCGCAGGTTTAGCACTGCCTGTTTCATTTTCTACTACTAAATACGATAATAACAGTAGCAGCATAAGTTTCGGCAATTCAAAATCTAAGAGTTATGGTGTAGGACCTTTTGTTCGGTATTACTATCCACTGACAGACAATAAACTTTTTTTGCTGGCTGAAGGAGCATATTCCTGGAGTAAAGGAATAAACAATACGAGTGCTTATGATATTAACACAAACACAACAGAGCCAGTTAAGTACACTATAAAGAACAACATATACAGGTTGGGTGCGGGCGTAGCCTTTTTTCTTAATGAACACACAAGCCTGGAGTTACTTGGCAATTATCAAAAGTCAAAGTCAACATCCGATCAGAATCCGAATTACTTTATATTGACCGACACTAAGGCATCCAATATATTTTTAAGCTTAGGATTAAAAGTATATATACCTGCAAAGTAAGCAGGACCAGTTATTACACGAAGTTTCGCAGAGAATGCACTGAGGCTCATGGTGTTTTTCTTATGTAATGATTATTTAAGCTTCTTTTATTTTCCGGATTTGTGATTACTTTAAAAGAAGTATTAAATTCACTTTTTTACAACTATGTATAAATTGCGAATTGTAATTCTTTTACTTGCCGCAGTATCCTTCAACCTGAAAGGGCAATCTATCATCTCTGAACTTACACCACCAGATAATAACATTACCAGTATTCAATCATTCGCAACAAAAGAAAACATTTACTTGTTCTTTAACGAAGCTGATTCCGTAAATAAAGCCTACCAGGTAAAACCCGATGGTACTTTTAAACAACTGATTTTTGAGCGAACCGAAAATACATTATTAGTTGGTGTAAAAGATTATAGGGACAGTACATTATTTTATTACCTGCTTGGAAAAAAGCAAGACATTAAGCTCACTGCTATGAGCTATCATTACGGCACTGGCAAAAGCAGATGGCTTAACGAAGAGATAAAAATTGATGGACAGGTAATTGGCATTTCCAATGACGAAATATTCTCTATTATTTACTATCAAAAAAATCCAAACCTGTTTAAAGTTATTCAGCTTAGCGGACTTGAAATTGAAAACGAGAAATCATTCGATTTGCCAATGAGTCTAACGACAGACTACAAATACATTTCATATATCGGCGATTACACCTTCCCTACTATTGCCGAAGGCGCAGCCAAATACAAACTTTATAAAAAAGATCAGCAATTAATTTTTTCTGTAGACTACACTTCCATTGAAAGTACTTCTGCAGATCCTCAAACAACAGTAACTACATTTAACCTGGAAAACGGAGAACAGGAAACAAAAAATTACCCAGCAGCAACGAAAAATTTCTTCAGATCATTTGTCAACAACAATTTACTTTACCGATCGGCTATCTCTAAAAACAAATTTGAATTGGAGATGATTAAACTTTCTACCGGCAAAACCCTTCAGCATAAAGAATTTCAACGCGACACCGTATTAAAAAAATCTTTTGTATACATTAAAAATGGAAAGACTCAACGAATAAACAAACACGAATCGTTGCATGACATGATGAAAACATCAGTCAATTGTGAGCCTTCCATAATAGCGTTACCCACAACAGATACCTGCAATACAACACTTGTATGGAGTACTTTTTACGACGATGAAAATATATTAAATAGCCCAGCCTCAACTGGTATAAATCCTTCCATAGGAATCATAAAAATGGTGGGTACCATTATACGAGGACCAAGAAGACCAACCAACTTAAGTCGTTACTTTTATTTAAACAAAAATTGCCAGCATGAATTTGATAACAATGAAAGCACGGTCAGATCGAAACGAGAAATAATTGACGAGTATGAAATTTCACTCGACAAGAAAAAAGTCCTTTATAGAGACAAAGCTTATTTCAATTTTAAACACGACATTATAGCGCTCTATCTCCACGAACGTCAATCAAAAATTACGTTGGTGAAATTCTAGTGATGAATAATCATTATAGAAATC
>DATCRE010000404.1:0-3956 GCA_036569145.1 Cyclobacteriaceae bacterium | reverse complement strand
TCAAACCTACAACCGCATGAAAAGATTAACTATTCTTTGCCTGGCAATACTCATTGCAAGCTGCACACCGAAAGAAAAAAAGATTGCTGAATTCAACATCGTACCCAAGCCTTCAGCATTAACCGCTGGCGATGGCTGGATTACCTGGGAAAAAGATGTGACTCTTGTAGCATCCTCTGAAGATGAAAAAAATGCAGCATCGCTACTCCAGGAATTTCTCAAAACAAAAAACATAAACGCCAGCATTGTTGCAACACCAACATCATCGGACGACCAGGTAACATTTACAACAATTAAAAACGATTCGCTGGGAAGTGAAGGTTATACTCTTTCTATAAACAAAACCGGAGTAGCCATTGCCGCGAATACAGGTACTGGTTTATTTTATGGAGTTCAATCCTTATTTCAACTTATTCCTGCATCAAGCGACATCAGCTTGCCATTTGTATCTATAAAAGATCAGCCACGTTTTGCATGGCGCGGTCTGCATCTTGATGTTGGTCGTCATTTCTTTCCTGCTGATTTCATCAAGAAGTACATTGACATCATGGCGCATTATAAGCTCAACACCTTTCACTGGCATCTTACAGAAGACCAGGGCTGGCGAATTGAAATCAAAAAATATCCAAAGCTGCAAGAGCTTGGTGCATTCCGTAAAGAAACTGTTATCGGTAAAGCCAGCACCCGAACACGAAACGAGCCGCATCAATACGATGGCACGCGTCACGGAGGATTTTATACACAAGAAGAAATTAAAGACGTTGTAGCGTATGCTTCTAAACGACACATTACTATCATACCTGAAATTGAAATGCCAGGTCATGCCCTTGCTGCACTGACAGCTTATCCATACCTGGGATGTACCGGTGGTCCTTATGAAGTTGCAACAACATGGGGAGTGTTCACCGACGTATTCTGCGCTGGTAAAGAAACAACGTTTACTTTTCTTCAGGATGTTTTAGATGAAGTGATTCCGTTGTTCCCAGGTAAATATATTCATATCGGTGGCGATGAATGTCCAAAAGATAGCTGGAAGAAATGCAAGCTTTGCCAGAAGAGAATAAAAACAGAAAAGTTAAAAGACGAACATGAGTTGCAAAGCTATTTCATTCAACGCATGGAAAAGTATATCAACGCTAAAGGAAAGAGCATCATTGGATGGGATGAAATATTGGAAGGTGGTCTTGCACCTAACGCTGCTGTAATGAGTTGGCGCGGTGAAGAAGGCGGCATAGCCGCTGCTCAACAAAACCATGATGTAATTATGACTCCTACGAGCTGGCTTTACCTGGATTATTACCAGGATACTACCAAGACAGAACCGCTTGCTATCGGAGGATTTGTTCCTGTAAGTAAAGTTTATTCTTATGATCCAATACCTCCACAACTAACAGCCGAACAAGCCAAACACATTCTGGGCACACAAGCAAACGTATGGACAGAATATATGCCAACCACAACCCAGGTTGAATACATGGTTTATCCACGCGCTATAGCTCTTGCCGAGATAACCTGGACACCAAAGGATAAACTGAACTATGATGATTTCGTTGTTCGCTTACGCGGAAACAGACACCTCCTTGACTTATGGCAGGTAAATTATGCCAAGCATATCTTTGAACCTGCTGCAACAGATTCTGCCAAGTAAAAATCTATCCGTCTGATGGACTGAGAATGTTGATCAGACGGATTATCTTTATATAAACAACGCAAGATATCCGTTATGAAAACAGCACTTAAAACCCTGCTAGCCGTAAGCTTCATTTTATTTCTGGCCAGCTTTCAACTTATCAAAACACAAATAGCCATTACTATTCGCGATGAACTGGGAAATACTGTTGAAGGCGCTAAAGTAGTGCTCTATGAAAAAGAAGAAGATTATAACACCGAGACAAATCCCGTAGCTGATGGCACTACCGATGCAAAAGGTGTAGTAAAATTTAAAGAGCTAAAAGCAATCTCTTACTTTATTCTTGCTAAGAAAGACGAGAAAGATAATTCAGGTGGCGGAGAACAAACCGGCAAGCTTGAAGCCAACAGAATTAATAAAGTAACTGTGGTGATTCAATAGTCATACAGTCCACAGTCGACGGTCCACAGTCCATGGACTATCGACTGTGGACCGTGGACTAAATATTAATTCTCCTTCCTCAACACTTGCAACGGTGGTGTATTAATTACTTCGCGTGAGTTAAACCAACCGATGATTACTGTTAGTGATATAACGCCGAGTGCTATAACTGAAAGTTCTTTCCAGTCGAAGGCAAAAACAATTTCGAAGAAAAATCTGGTCAACAGCCAGCCTCCACCAAGTGCGAGGATCATACCTGTGAGCGTAGCAAAAAGTCCGAGGTAAGTATATTCAATCAAGGTGATCTTTGTAATCTGTCTGGTACGTGCACCAATAGTTCTCAGCAAAACATTTTCTTTAATTCTTGCAAACTTACTGTTGATCACTGCACCTGCTAATACTACAAGACCCGTAATAATGCTGAACAATGCAAGAAAACGAATAACCAGACCCAACTTATTAAACAATTCATTCACTGTACTTAAAACAAGTCTGAGATCAATCAGCGATACATTGGGAAAATTATTTACCAACTGCTGCTGAAAATTATTAGCCTGTTGCTTATCGTTAATCCTGGTTGCTGTTACAAATGCCTGCGGTGCATTCTCTAAAAAGCCTGTAGGAAAAACAAAAATGAAATTTGGTGGGTCTTTGGGCCAGTCAACTTTACGAACACCATTAATGCGCGCTTTCATTAACACGCCTTGCACATCAAAAACCAATGAATCGCCTACCTCCATTTTCAAGTTCTTGATCATGTCTTCTGAGATGGTTACGCCCATAGAATCTCTTCCTGCATTTCTTCGTTGCAACTCACCTTTAATTAATTCCTCAGAGCCTATCAAACTATCACGATAGGTAACTCTGTATTCACGTGTCAATGCCCACTCAGGAATATCATCGGTAGAATCTTTTTGAAATGATTCAATTGATTTTCCTTTTAACTCATTCAGGCGACACGTTATAATGGGCACAACCTGGTTTACGTTGAGTTTGTTGTCCTCCATTAATTTAATAACACCTTCGCGCTGGTAAGGTTGAATGTCAAACAAAATGGTATTCGATTGATTTTCCTGTCCGGCAAATTCTACTTGCCCCAACATACTTTTCTCAATGATATTCAACGTTGATATAATGAAGGCTCCTAATCCTATTGTTACCATCAACATCCTGGTTTGATTGTTTGGTCTGAAAAGATTAGATAAGGCATGACGCCATATAAAAGCAGCGTTAGAAGGAAAGAATCTACGAACCAGTAAAAGTAATAACCACGCCACTGCTGTAAGGCTTGCCAACGCCAGCACTAAACCCAGCGTAAAGAAAGCGCCTGTAATCAAGCTCTTAGTCTGCCATGCAGCAAATGCAACAGGAAACAACACTATGAGTATAACGACAACAAGATTTGTTTTTGAAAATTTACGAGTGCTCTCGAAATCTGCGCGCAAGACTGAAAGTGGTGGAACAAATCGAACAGTTACTAATGGCAATATGGAAAACAGAATCGAGACTACAGTGCCCAGTGCCAGTCCCATCAAAAGAGATTTCCACGACAATGAAAATCCAATTTCAAATGGAATCATTCCTTTCAGAAAGAATGGAATCAATTGTTGAATGCCTACGCCAAGAAAAGAGCCTAATACACTACCAATAATACCCAATACAAAAATCTGAATAAAATAGATGTTGAAAGCCTGCCAGCCCGAAGAACCAATGCAACGCAATACAGCAACTTCATCACGTTTCTCCCTGGCATAGATATGCACAGAACTTGCTACACCAATACAACCTAAGATGAGCGCTACAAAACCCAACAGTGAAAAAAACTGGTAGATGGAAAGAAAACCTCTGCCCAATCCTTCTTTTCTATTCTGAACTGTTTCAATAG